>JAKJHA010000077.1 GCA_022704125.1 Verrucomicrobiota bacterium
TCGTAAGACACTTTTGTCTCCTTCCTGTTTACCGCATGAAGGAAGTGTACTTCAACGCGTGGCCGCTTTCAAAACTTTAGGTGTTGCGCTGGCCGGTCGCGCGCGCGGGCGATGCCCTTGATCTCGTTGTCTTTCGCATTCAAAGCGATAAACGCAACGCTCTCGGCACCCAGCGCCTCTGCGGCGGCATCGCGCATACCGATGTCATCCTCTGTGTCACCGATCACCACTGCCCGGCCATACGCTCCGTCCATCAACAACTCGCGTACCTGAAAAGCCTTCTCCTCGCGAGTCATGGGTACCTCCACACGCCAACCCGCATCGCCACGTCGTACACGCGTGCCGATAACTCGCAGATGCACGTCACACACCGCCGCTCGCTGCCGAACTTTCTCCAGAAGAAAATGGAAGGATTTGCTGACCACCACAAAATCGCAACCACTACGAACAGCACTCAGCGCACGCCAGGCCGACGGATAGCACAACCGCGACACCAGCGCTGCGGCCCGATCCAATGCGGCGGGCGTACAATACGGCATTATCCTGTGTACGAAAAAGCGTATCAGTCGTCCGTCTGCACTAGAAAGGCTAAGTCGCTTTTCCTCGTAGGCACGGGTCAGCCGCCGCTGTAGCTTCTGGAGCCGCACGGCTTCACGCATAAGCCGAAAGAAGCAGCGCGGTTGCGACAGACTGATCAGGCAAAGCACGACCAGCAAGTCAGCATTCGCGATACCGCGACACAGCGCGGGGCACAACCCGCGGTAGAGTGTGCCGTCAAAATCCAGGATGACGAGGGCTTTGTGCGCTGCGGGTCTTGTCATTGGGTCTGCCCCCTATCCAGTCGCACAAGCTTGTAAAAGACCTCTCCGTCCTTGATCTTTATGACGCGGAAAGCATGTGGATGTTCAGCCAAGCTAGGCGCACACAGTTGAGTGACGTTCCCCCGCGTCCGGCGGTGATCTGTATGGGAGTGCCCGCAGAGCACCACCCATCGCGCGCCGGAGGCATCCATCGCCTCGACGATCTTTTCCCTGTCCGGATCAAGAACAGAACACCCGTGATACCGTCTGGCCAAAGCATCCATCAGACGCGGCGCCCACAGCATCCTGTGCAGACAGAAAAAATGCACTTCGTCCCGGTCGGAAACGGTGCGTATGGCTTGGAGAATATCAGCAAAAGCAACCTCGTCTTTCGCGAACGGCAGAAAGAAAAAGCGCGTGTTATTGACAAGCGTACAGCCGTGCGTCGCACCGCACACATCGTTCCAGACCGTGCTGTTCTCCTTCCGTCTCGAAATGTCATGGTCGCCCTGAGTAACGACAACCGGACACTGAAGACGGCTCAAAATTGAAACACCGCGTTTCAGTGCCTCGATGTCGTCGCCACGATTCACGACATCACCGGTGATCACAACAACATCCGGTTTGATCGTGTTCCGAATTTGCGAGACCGCCTGCTCCAGATACTCAAAGGCTCTTCCGGTGCAGGGCCGGTGCAAGCGGTAACCACCCACTGCGATCTTGTGCGTCCACGGTGTATGCATGACCTTGCCCTGTGTATCCAGATGCAGGTCGGTCAGATGGACGATCGTCAGTCCGTCCCCTTCGGGTAGATGTCCGTCCCGCCTGCCTGACTGCCAAAAGCACAGCCCTAGGAAAAGGGCAATAACTCCCCAGAACAACCACCGTGTTTTGTTGTCACTTCGTTTTGACATCTTCGGGATACAACACTCCGTACGGCGAAGCAGACGTCGTCGCTTGGTCTTAATCCAACCACCTCATTACCGTCACTTTACCGAAAGCAACCGCCGAGGTGCAATCGATTAGTGTGACACGCATGTCTCGTTGCGGGGTTTGAATAAACCAACGCAGGTGAGGCCCATAACCCAGAACTTTTACCGCGAAGTTACGAAGAAGGAAATCCTCAATTCTTGCTGTTCGCGCTTTACTCAAATCTCCCGCTCGGATATACTGGCCTTTGTATTTTGTTCTATGTGTGGTTCAGGTGGTGCGAAGTGTACATGTGGTGTCCCGCTTTCAACACAAAGGAGTCCCGATATGAAAATCAGGCGTCTCGAAGTGGTTGCGTGGTTATTAACTGGAACGGCGGCGACACTGCTGGCCGCGGACGGTACGTGGATCGCGCCGGGAGGCGGCGCATGGAGTGACACGTCGAAATGGCAGAATCAGACGGTGGCCGAAGGCAGCGGGGCGACCGCCACCTTCGACGCGGCCGGCAGCGGTACGGTGAACAACGACATGACTGCGCTCGCGCTACGCGGCGTGCTGCTCGGCGGCGCGGGCTACACCCTCGCCGGCAACACGCTGGCGCTCGACGCGGCGGGGTTCATTACGATACTAGGCGGTAACCACACTGTTGGGTTGCCGCTGACGCTGGGCGGTCCGGCAACGTTCTCGCTGGCGTCAGGCCGGACGCTGACAGTCAACGGCGCGATTTCCGGTACCGGAGGTCTGGAGGTGTACGGCGGGCGGACCGTGCTCAGCGCGGCCAACACCTATGCCGGCCCCACCGTGCTCGTGACGGGCATCCTGGAAGTCGCTTCGACCGACGCATTGGGATCGAGCAGCGATGATCCCGCCAACCTTGTGCTGGGCGACGGCACCTTCCGCTACACCGGCCCTTCGGCGACGCTGAGCCGCGGCTATACGTTGCTCCCCGGCCCCGACACCAACCGCGCGGCAATCATCGACATCCCTGACGCCGACACGACGCTGACCATTGCCGGGCAAGTCGCCGCGCCGGGTGGTTCCTTCATCAAGACCGGTGAAGGCACGCTGCGCTACACCTATCCCGGATTCCAAGAGCTGAGCAAAAGCAAGGGCGCCGGCAATCAAGCAATGCCGCTGGTGATTGACGAGAACGGCAGCGCGGGCACCGATGGCTTTATGCACTTCACTGTCGACAAAGGCCGCGTGATCCTCGGCGCGCCGGGCCAAACCAACCAGATCACCGGCTGGGCGGGGATCGGCATCCGGACTCTCGCCTCACCCCGCATGGATATCATCGGCGGCGTGACTCGTTTCATCGACAGCATTGTAACCATCGGGCGCGGTACGGGCACGTCCGCTTCCCCGCAGCAGCCGAGCCTCTATATCTCGAACGGTGCGTTCGTGGAGGTGCCCTTCTTTGTCATGGGCTTCCCGAACAACCAGCCCGATTTCTACAGTGAGCCCTACCTGCACATTGACGCGGCGACCCTGCGGGTCATCGGCAACTGCTTCCTCAGCGAGAGCGCCAACCTGAAAAGCACCGTGGTGGTCACAAACGGCGGACTCTTCCAGTGCGACTCAGCGGAGTGGGATCGCGGCATGTCGCTCTCGCAGACAGCCGGAGCACAAACCGATGTCCTCGTCGACGGTAGCACAGTACGCACCTATCAGATACGCCTAGGACGGGGCGCGAACCTAAACGTAGGCGCGGACAGCACGGTCGAGTTGGACACGACGCCCGGCAACGTGACCGCAAGCACCCCCACGCTCAATCTGGGAACGGCGCGTTTCAACGGTGCCACCCTCAAGCAGCGCACCGCCAACCTTGTTTCCGACTGGTTCGTGGACGTTACTAACCTGCTGGTCGGTGCCGACGGCCTGACGCTGGACGTTGACAGCCATGCCTGGTTGGGCGCGCTCCCCAAGGCCGATCCCGCCAGCGCGGGCGGTAGCCTGACCAAAACCGGGCCGGGGCGTCTGGTGCTGACGCCCACGGCACTGGATATCCAGGTCAACAGCGGCACGCTGGCGCTCTCGACCGCTGGCAGGAACCACGATGCGGCAGTGGGCACCGTGACACTGGGCGCGGGCAGCACACTGGAGATCGGTGCGGCACAGGGCGCGGCCGGCATGACGCTGGACTTGAATGGCGGACCGCTCCTGCTGACGCCGCACACCCTCTCCTCGACGCCCGATGTCTGGGTCTTTACCAACAACGCGATGCGCCGCGCCGACGGCTATCTGCAGCTCACGCGCGAAAGCGGCAAGTGGAATGCCGTTCAACATGTGAGCGGCGCAGCCCACTTCTGGCGCAAGATCAAGGTTGACACGCCCTGGACCGTCCGCTTCGGCTATACCTGCTGGGCGCTGGGATCCAATCCGGCCGACGGTGTCTGCCTTGTCATGCACAACGACCCGCGCGGCATGTCGGCACTTGGATCTACCGGCGGCAATCTGGGATATGGCGGCGGCAGCGAAACAAGGATCACCAACTCCGTGGCTGTCGGCTTGGACGTCTACCAGCACCAGCTTCGCTTCGGACGGCAAGGCACGTTCGTCTCATCACGCGCGTTGCCGTCACTGCCCAAGCTGGCGGTGCAACCGGTCAAGAGCATGATTACGGTCAGCTACGACGGTGCGGGCAAACTGGTCGTGCTGATTGATTACCCCGGCTCTCCGGTTTGCCGTCAAGCATGGCTAGCGGATGTGGCAGCGGAGGTCGGCGACAACGAAGCCTTCATCGGTTTCGTCGGCAGCACAGGCGGCAGTCAAGGCCAACACGCGATCTCGGATGTCACGTTCGAAAACGGCGACGCGCTACCCGCATACAGCCGAACTGGCGGACGGCTCACGTTGACAGCAGGCGAGACGCTGAATGCCGTGGCCGAGGCCTCGCCGGTTCAACGCGGCTACGTTCTCGGGGACCTTGCTTACGGCGACCAGTCGGTACTGAACTTCGAGACGCGCGCGACGCCCGTACCTGAGCCCTCGTTGTTCGATGCCGGACTTTGGAGTTTGAACGGCAAGGCGTTCTGGAAAGCCCCGGGGCGTCTCGCGGTCTCGTCGAACTTCACTTGGAGTTCGGGATCGGCCTATACCACCAACGCCTATCCGGTAGCGGGCTCGTGGACCGCGCGCTTCAATTACGACATCGGACTCATGTCGACCCCGCCGGCCGATTACATCACGTTTGCCATACAGGGACAGACGCCGACCAGTACCTCACACACGCCCAATCCGGGCTTCGCTATCCAGTGGCGCTATTATCAGGGCGATATCCGTACCACCCAACTCAAGATGTTCACCAACGGCGTGGAAGTTCTCGCCACCACCGATCTGACGCCCGTCAACCTGGTGACCGGCGGCCCCGCCCAGATGACCGTCAGCCACGACGCGGCGGCGCAAACCGTGACGGTCATCACCGAACAGGCCGCAGGCGTTGTCACCAATGTTTTCAGTGGAGTGGATGTGCCGACCGCCGTCGGCGCGGCCACGGCGTATGTCGGGTTCGGCGCGTTCACGGGTGGCTCCTACGCCGAAAACATCGTGAGCGACTTCTCCTTCACCACCACGCCGCCGGCCAGTCCAGCGCTACCGGCATACGTTGCATTCGACACCATGAGCGGCAGCGGCACGCTGATCAAGCGCGGTGCGGTCGCTCTAGGGCTGATGGGCGACAACGACCGGCCGACCTCCGACCTCGCGCTCCGCCTGGAGCAGGGCGGTCTGGTGCTCGGCAAGGCGTCGCAAGAGCCGGTCTCGTCGCGCAACAGCGCGGGCGACTGGATCTTCAGCGATAAACTCGGGGGCTGTGACGACACGCTCAAGATCTGCGAGTACCAATCCTATTTCGCAGGCACCGCCATGTCGCTCCGCCGTATACGCATCGGAGTACCGTGGACCGCGACCTTCAAGATGCTCATCGGTAAGAGCACCTCGTCGCCCGCCGACGGCTTCAGCTTCTTCCTGCACAATGCGCCGGAGCGGCTCGGACGCGCTACGGGCATAACCAGTTGGAGCGGCTTCCAAGACATCCCCAAGAGCTTCGGGTTGCGCTGGCTCTTTTACCCATACCATGGCGCAGCCACACGATATAGCACGTGCATCGGCCGCAACGGTTCCTGGGACAGCAGCACTGCGCAGAGCTACCTGCCGGTCATGCTCAGCAGAGAATCCGCGACCGCCTTTTCGCTACGCTACGAGCCTGAGGCCGGCACGCTCACCTCCATCATGTCGCGCGACGGACAGGTCTCCACCAACATCTTCACGGGGATCAATCTGGTTGGGGACGTGCAGGACACGATGGCTTATGTCGGATTCGGTAGCGGTACCGGCGGCGCGTATCAAGAGCTGTTCCTGAGCGACTTCCGCGTGACTTACGACACGCCGACCGACGCCACATCTGGACCGGACTATCTGGCCGCATTGACGTTGCCCGACGCATCGGCCAACACCATCACGCTCGACACCTCGCTGACGGGCGGCCTCTTCCGCATCGCATCGGCGACGGTCGGCGACGGCGTGACGCTCGGCGTGGCCGCCGCGCGCGAACCCGGTACGCTCGTCCTCGGTGCCGCGACTCTAGCCGGTGATGCCGTCTTCGAGATCGGCACCGGCTGCACGCTGGCCGCGACGGATGTGACCGGCGGCACCGACATCGTCAAACGCGGCGCGGGCACGCTGGCGCTTGCCGGCGCGGCGGCCGCTCACACCGGCGACACGCACCTCGAAGCCGGCACGCTGGCGCTCGACGCGGCGGGGCTACCGCGCACGACCGACCTGCACGTCACGTCCGGCGCGACACTCAATCTGGCCTTCACCGGCAAGCAGCATGTGCACGCGCTTTTCGTGGACGGTGCGCCGATGCCTGGCGGACGCTACACGGCGGAAAACGCCGCGTGGATCACCGGTCCCGGTGCGCTGATCGTGACCTACCCGCCGGGCGGTTCAATCCTTTTCCTGCGATAAACGCCATCTTGATACAAGGAGAGACTATGAGACCTATCACCGTGATGAGTTTGGTTGTGTTCGGAACGGCGGCGACACTGCTGGCCGCAGACGGCACGTGGATCGCGCCGGGAGGCGGCGCATGGAGTGACATGTCGAAATGGCAGAACCAGACGGTAGCCGAAGGCAGCGGAGCAACCGCCACCTTCGACGCGGCCGGCAGCGGCACGGTGAACAATGACATGACCGCGCTCGCGTTGCGCGGCGTGCTGCTCGGCGGCGCGGGTTACACCCTGACCGGCAACACGCTGGCGCTCGACGCGGCGGGGTTCATTACGGTGCTAGGAGGCAGCCACACCGTCGGGCTGCCGCTGACGCTGGGCGGCGACACGACCGTCACGGCGGCGTCGGGTACTGCGCTCGCGCTGGATGGCGACATCGATGGCGCAGGAGGCCTCACCCTCTCAGTCGGCAATGTGGCGCTCGGTGGAGCCAACACCTTTTCCGGTCCCTTCAACCATGTCCGAGGCATCATTTCGTTCGCAGACCCTGCTGCACTCGGCGCGAGCACCGCGCCTGCCATCCTCGGCGAGGGTGCCTACCGCTACACCGGTCCCTCCGCCACCTTTGCCCGCGGCCTCACACTGCGCGCTGGCGTGCAGGCCGCTACGAATCGTGCTGCGGTCATAGACATTACCGATCCCGATACCACGCTCACCGTCTCCGGCCGGGTCCGCACGGAAGGAGGCGCGTTCGTCAAGACCGGTCCCGGCACCGTCGCCTTCACATATCCCGGCGCGCAGACCATCGGCCTGAACAGCTATGGCACGGCTAACGGTGTCCTTGCTTTTGATGAAGACGGCATCCTCACGAATGGCAACAACCGTTTCACCATTGAGCGCGGTACCGTGCGCCTTGGAGCACCCGGCCAGACCAACGTCATCCAGGCCGGTTGGATCGGTTGCCGCAGTCTCTACTCACCGACGCTCGAAATCAACAGCGGCTACCACCGCTTCGTCAACGACTACTTCACCATCGCCCGTGGCACCGGCACCATCGCATCGCCACAGTCGCCCGGCATGATCGTGGACGGCGGAGCGACGGTCGTCATGGAAGGCTCGGGGTTTGTCATGGACAACGCGCAAGGGCAACCGAATCATCGCGGACGCCCCTGGTTGCGCGTCGACGGTGGTTCCACCTTCAAAGTCAACGGGCACGTCTTTCTCGGCGAGAACGACAGAGCCACCGGCACCGTCGATATCGTCAACGGCTCTACCTTCATCTCTGACAATCAAACTCACGATCGCGGCATGATCGTCTCGTTCACAACCGGTGCGGACATGACGATCACATTCGATTCAGCTTCCACCAACCAGGCCTATTTAATGCGCGTGGGGCGCGGCGGTAAAGTCACCTACAAAGGCGGCAGCGTGCTTGAGCTTGACGGTTCGCCAACCACCGCCACCGCAGGGGGCTACACCGAAGGCTCCGTGACCTTCGACAACGCGACGCTCAAACAGCGTACCGCCTCACGCTCGTCCGATTGGTTCCCCGGCAGCCATGATCTGTCCGTCGGTTCCGGCGGACTGACCGTCGATGTCAGTAAATATGCCTGGATCGGTCCGGCTTTAAAAGCGGCGGGGACAGGCGGCGCGATCACCAAAACCGGACCGGGCATGCTGGCCATTTCGTCACCGCAGATTCCGGTCACGGTCGCCGAGGGCACGCTCGCGCTCGTGGCCGACGCCGTGAATGTCGCACCGGCATCCTCCGCGTCGGTCACCGCGCTGCCCGGCGCAGCCGTCGAAGTTTCCGGTGCCAACGCGCTCGCCGTCACGCCTGTCGCTACGGATGCGCTTTTGCTAAAGGCACCGTCGCTTACCGCCTATCCCGATGAGTGGGTCTTCCAAAAAGCCGCCCAAGCCGGACGAAACGACGGCCATCTGCGTCTTACGCCAGACCACAGCGCAGGCAACGGCTACGCCTGGCTGGCACGCAAACGCGCCGTCACCGGCCCCTGGACCGCCCGCTTCACGTACCGGGTCTTTGCTCAGATGGCCTGGCCTGCCGACGGTGTGGCGTTCATCATCCAGAACGACGCGCGCGGCACATCTGTATCTGAAGGCGGCGCCCAGAACGTAGGCTATCAGGCCAATACCGGTGTGCCGGGCATCACCAATTCCGTCGCCATCGGTCTGCTCGGCTACGCCGGCTACCGCTGGCTCACTCTCGGGCAAGCCGGACTCTGGACGGTGACCAACACCGTGCTACCCGTTTTGGACAACAGCGGTGCCCCTTGGCATGTCACGGTCCGGTACGACGGAGCCGGAACACTCGGCGTTGAGGTCGAGCGTCCCGACCGCCTGTTCCGGCACGCGCAAACCTATGCCGTGAACCTCGCCGATGAGGTCGGCGCTGACGAGGCGTATGTCGGGTTCGCCGCCGGAACCGGCGGATCCTGGGGTGCACACACCATCACCGATTTCACGTTCGAGAGCGACGTAGACAGCCCGCGTTCCGCCGCCATTCCGCATCGTCTCGGCGGTGCCTTCACCCTCGGCGCGGACGAGACGCTAGCGGTCTCGCTGCGTCCCTCCACCATGCACTCCGCCTTCGCGCTCGGTTCGCTGACCTATTCGGCCGGCGCCGCGCTCGACATCTCGACCGCGACCGCCGACGCCATTCCCGTGCCTGCACC
>JAKJHA010000078.1 GCA_022704125.1 Verrucomicrobiota bacterium
GCGCAGGAGTTGATGCGCCAAAAAAAGATCAGCAGCGTGCCGGTCGAGGAGAAGGGGCGTCTCTTCGGTTTGGTCAGTATCGATGACATCATTCGGGCGCTGGTCGCGGGCACGATCCATGAGTCGTGCGGACGTCACATGACAACCAAGCTGGTGGTGCTAGAGGACGACATGCCGCTCTCCTTCGCGCTGCGTTATTTCGACCGTTACCACTATGGGCGCTTCCCGGTTATCAATCGCGACCGCCAACTCGTGGGCATCATCTGCCATCGTGACATCAACCGCGCGTTGCTGATTGAACTAACGCAGGAGTTGCACCGTCTTGAGGGAGCCTCGCTCCAGAAAGATGGTGACGATGGGTCGGGGAGCCTTTATCTCTTGCGCGAATTCCCGATTTGTAAGTATGATTTTGAGAACGCTGGGAAAGCCGCGAATCAAATCAAGCAGGTGTTGCAGGAAAAGAAACTCCCACCGAAGATCATCCGACGGATCGCAGTGGCGGCGTATGAACTGGAGATCAACCTGTGTGTACACTCCGATGGCGGGGTGCTCTCGTGGCAGATCTCGAACGGACGCTCAGAAATAATCGCGCGTGATGCAGGCCCCGGCATTGAGGACGTGGAGTGGGCTTGCCGTGACGGTGCCTCTACCGCCAACGAGTGGATCCGGTCGTTGGGGTTTGGCGCGGGCATGGGCTTGGTGAATGTGCGGCGGGTTTCGGATGAGTTTGACATCAAGTCGAAAAAGGGTTCGGGAACAACAGTGAAGTCGATCATCTACATCGAGGACAAGGCATCATGACACTGAACGCGTTGATTGTTGCTTGTGGTTGGGAACCGGCGCTGGTGCCGGACCCCGAGGTTGAGGTGTCGGGCGCGTATGTGTCGGACCTGCTGAGCGATGTGATGGCTCACTGCCCGGACGGTGCCGTGTTGATCACGGTGCAGAACCACACCAACTCGGTGGCGGTCTGTACGCTGGTGGGCGCGCCAGCCATTGTGCTCGTACACAACCGGGAGATTCCGGAAGAGATGCAAGCCGCGGCCTCGCGTGAAGGTGTCGCGTTGTTGCGGACGACGGACGACCAGTTCCATGCAGCCTTGAGGGTTGGGAAGGCACTTGGAATCGGAGTGGGTGAATAAGGATTGTAAAGGCTCTTGCAAAACCCTTCGTGACATGGGCGTCCCGCCCATGAAACACGGGCAAGATGCCCGTGCCATGCCTATGAACAAGGGTTTTTGGAAGAGACGCGATAGACAGTTGGAGGAAGTATGAACGTGAAGCTGATGGCGTTGGGGTTGTTGGTGCCGGTATTCGCTTGGGCGCAAACGGTCGAGGTGCGCGCGGATCGCGATTCGCATGTGTATCGGTGCGGGGAACCGACCACGTTCACGGTGCGTGTGGTGGACAAAGATAACCAGCCACTGACGGCGGGACAGCTTAGCGTCGTACTGTCGAACTTTGGGACGCAGCAGGTCGCGTATGCTGCCTTTGATCTTGCGAAAGCGAATCCCGTGACATGCACCGGCACGTTGCACGAGCCGGGTTTTCTTAAGTGCACTGCCGTTGTCAAACTCGACAAGGCGCAGGTCAGGGGAGTTTCCGGCGCGGCCTACGAGCCGGAAAAGATTGTGGCCGGTTCGCCCCGACCGGCCGATTTTGACGCCTATTGGGATGCGGCGATTGCGCGGCTTGAGGCCGAAGTGCCGCTTGATCCGCGTGTCGAACGCTTCGATCGTTACTGCTCAGACAAGCACGAGGCGTTTAAGGTGAGTTTCGCGACGTTTGACGGCCTGCGCGTGTATGGGTTCCTCAGCGTCCCTAAGGGGCCGGGGCCTTTCCCGGTGGAAGTCAATGTGCCGGGCGCGGGGCCGGGCACGACGGGCCCCAACGTTGGCATGGCGGATCGCGGATTTATCCATTTGGTGATGAACGTTCATCCTTTCGAGCCGGCGGCGGATGCCGAAGGCCAGAAAAAGCTATATGCCGAACAGGATCGCCAAGTGCAGGAGCGTTACGGCGTGAAGCGCTATTGCCTCGCGGGTGCGGCACAGCGCGAGACCTATTTCTACTACCGGATCATGTTGGGCATTAACCGTGCGGTCAACTGGGTGGCGGCCCGCCCGGATGTCGACAAGACGCACTTTGCTTACACGGGTAGCAGCCAGGGCGGGGGATTCGGTTTCTATCTCTTGGGGCTCAACCGTCACTTTACAAAGGGCGTGATTCATGTGCCTGCGATCACGGACTTGCTGGGCTTTCAAAAGGGACGCGACTCCGGGTGGCCGAAGCTGATTGAAAATATGCGGGAGTCCGACAAGGCCGCCGCCATAAAGGCTGCGCCTTATTTCGACGGTGCGCATTTTGCGCCCCGGATTACTTGCCCCGTGCGTGTGTCGGTCGGTTTCATTGATGAAACCTGCCCGCCTGCCGCTGTGTATGCGGGCTATAATGCCCTGCGCGTTGCCGACAAAGAGATCGGACACGGCATCGGCATGCCGCACAGGGTCTTCCCCGAGTTCTACAATCGGTTCGATCAGCAATGGCTGAGACAGAGATGAGTCCGCGCCTTCCGCGCTGCGCGCGGATTTAGGATTTGAGATTTAGGATTTAGGAATTGGCGCTGCGCTCGGCTTTTTTTATCCACAGATGGGCACGCAGATTATTTTTTGGTGCGGGGCTGGCCGCAAGTCGCAAGCCGCGGGTCAACCTTTCTTGTTGCGACCACGCAGTGGCTCGCAACCGTGAGAGTAAAAGCCGGACCATGTCTTTCCGTGTTCTGCGTTCCGTGGTTAAACAATCGATCCCGATAGCGATCCCGATCTCGATTTGGATGAAACCCTGAAACCAGAAACCCTGAAACCTGAAACCCCGAAACCTGAAACCCCGAAACCTGAAACCCTGAAACCTGAATTCTGGCTTGCCTCAAAGCATCGATCTGGTTACGCTCTACCTCGGTCACGTATGTGTCATGTAGCAGGAGGGTGCGTCTATGAAACGGATACGAGTCGCAGCTTGGGTATCAGCCGTCCTCGGGACGGCGGCTATCGCGCAAGAGATCGGATATGTGGAGCGCTTCAGTCTGGCGCAGGACCGCGAGGCCGCGCTGCAGGAACTGGTGCCCGGCACGGACGATGATTATTTCTATCGTGCGCTGCACGCCCAAAACAGCGGGGAGCGCGACCGCTTCAAAGAGATCATGACGCGCTGGCAACGCGACCGTGAGGGGCATCTGGTCGGTTCTGCGCGCGAACTCACCCATCGTCAGGCGTTGCTCGATTACGAGCGGGAGCCGCAGGCCACGCTCGATTACTTAAGGAGGGAACTCGGTCTGAACTTCGCGCACGCGCGCCGCACTGAGGAGCGTGTGAACCTCGCGCCGTCGCACTTCGACAATGCCGCGCTTACGCCGGATGCATTGCGCGAACGGGCCCTGTTGCGCGACTTCCACTCGTTGGATCATCTGAGTGAGGCCGGCCTCGCGTTTGTCGCCGCCGCGAAGCTCACCGACGACCAGCGGCGCAGCCTGCTCGCGCGTTTGCGGCGTCCCGATATCCCGAATCTGGTCGATCTGGTCGCGGCTGATCTCGCCGCGCGCGGCAGCCGGGGCTTCGGCCACCATCCCGTGCATGCGCAGATGACGCTGGCGCAGTTGGACGATCTGTTGCGCCGTATGCCGCGCCTGCGCAACGAACAGGCCTTTGCGCTGGCCTATCTGGCCGCGCTCGTGCCTGGGAACGAGGTGGATCTCGATACCGATGCGGCGGCACGTCAGGCCTACCACGAACGGCTCTGGGCCTATGCGAGCACACTGGAGCCTGCGCACAACTCGCTCAAGGTGAATGTGCTCTACAACCGTCTGCGCCATGACCTGACGCAAGGTGTTTTTGACCGTGCTCGCTTTCTGGAATACCTCAAGTTGCCGCGCCAGGTGTCAACCTTGCGCCCCGAGTTTCTTGAGCGCGTTCCGCACGCCAACCAGATCGCCCGGCTCGATCAAGATTTCAAGTTGATTGCCCTGCCGCCGGTGCCGCAGGAAGAACCGCTGGTGCGCCGTTTCCTGCTGGAGTTTTTCAAGCAGGACAAGGACTACCGCGCCTTCGAAACCTATTTGCGCGATGATGTCCTCAAGCCGCTCTTCGCCGAAGCGAAGATTGTCAACGGCATCGGCGAGCCGCAGCAGTGGGTGCCGCTGCTGACGCCTTCCGCCTATGCGCGTCTCAAGGAGCGGGTGGATATCGATTTTGCCGAGACCAATCCGCTTGAGTTCAGCACAGAGGCCCCCGTGCGCTTGACTGCCGCGCTCAAAAACGTGCCGACCCTGCTGGTGAAGATTTACGAAATCAATACGTTCAACTACTATCGTGAGACCGGACGGCCGCTCAATCTGGCCATCAACCTTGACGGACTCGTGGCCTCGGTGTCGCGTCGCATCGAGTATGCCGAACCTGCCGAGCGACGTCACACGCAGACTTTCGAGTTCCCCGAGATTCAGCAGCGCGGCGTCTATGTGGTGGAACTGATCGGCAACGGCAAGAGCAGCCGTGCACTGGTGCAGAAGGGACGGCTCGACGTGCTGCAGGAGGTGACCGCGGCCGGGCACGCCTTTACGGTGTTCGACGAGACCGGGAAGCGCGTGACCGATGCTTCGGGCTGGTTGGGCGGACGCGCCTTCGCGGCCGTCAAGGATGGCCGCATCATCGTGCCGTTTTCGACGGCACCGGGTACGGAACACCTGATCGTCCGGCACGGTGATTTTGCCACGCGTGTTGCGTTCGACCACCTGGCCGAACAGTATGCGCTTTCGGCGGGCATCTACGTGGAGCGCGAAGCGCTGATCCGCCGTGAACGGGCGCAGATCGCCGTCCGTCCGAACCTGCGCCTCAACGGCCAGCCGGTCAGTGTGAAGCTTTTGAAGGATGTGCGTCTGACGGTGCAGGCGACCGATCTGCAGGGGCTCGTGACCACCAAAGAGTTCCCTGCCCTGACCTTGCGCGAAGATGCCGAGACCGTGCAGGAGATTTTGGTGCCGGAGCAAACGGTCGCGCTTGACGTGGCCCTGCACGCCGAGATTCAAAATATCAGCGTGAACCAGAAACAGAAGCTGAGTCATACGGCGCACTTTGCTCTTAACGAGATGGAACGGACACCGCTGACACGCGCGCTCTATTTCGGGCGCGACGCCGATGGTCACTACGCCGATCTGCGCGGCAAGAACGGCGAACCGCTGGCTGGCGAGCCGATCTATCTACGGTTCCAGCACCGCTACTTCCAGTCCGACACCATCAGTGCCCATCTGAAGACCGATAAGAACGGTCGCGTGCGGCTGGGCGCACTTGATGGCGTACGTTCGCTTTCCATCACTTCCAGCGATGGGGTGTCCGGCTCTTGGCAACCGTTGCACGATGTTTGCACCCTGCCGGAGGCGCTACACGGCAGGACGGGCGACACGCTGCGCGTGGCATTGCCGCCGGGTGCCGATCCGGCGGCAACGTTGCTGGAAATTCGACGCGGCCGGTTCGTGAAGGAGTGGAACGCCGCATTGGCGGTGAAGGATGGCTTTTTGGAACTGCGCGGGTTGCCGGCCGGTGACTATTCGCTCTGGCTCGCCGAACCCGCGCGGGAGATCGCGGTGCGTATGACGCAGGGCGAGTCGCGTGACGGCTTTGTGGTGGGATCGCGCCGTGCGTTGGAACTGCCGCGCCTCAAACCGCTTGCGGTGACTGCCGTCACGCCCGGCAAGCAGACGGTCGAAATCCGGCTGGTGAATGTCACGCCGTTCGTCCGTGTGCATGTGGTGGCGACGCGTTATCAGCCGGCCTACGACCTGTTTGCCCGGCTCGGTACGACTGCAGCCGTGCGTCCGCTGTGCCAGCCTTGGCAGCCGACGCGCGCGTTTTATGAATCGGGGCGCGACATCGGCGACGAGTACCGCTATATCCTCGACCGCCAGCAGGCGCGCACGTTCCCCGGCAACATGCTGGAACGCCCCGGCCTGTTGCTTAATCCCTGGGCGTTGCGTACGACCGATTCCGACAAAGAACGGCTCAAGTCAGGCGGCGCGTATGCGGGCCGCGCAGCACAGGAGGCCAAAGCCGGAGGGCGTGGCGCGGCGGCGCCTGCAGAACCGGAGGGGTCAGGGACGCCCGAGGGCTTTGTCTCGCTCGATTTTCTGCGCCAGCCCGCCGTGACGCTGTTGAATCTGGTGCCGGACAAGTCGGGGACGCTCTCGATTCCGCGTGAGGCGCTCAAGGGGCTGCCCTGCTTGCGTGTGCTGGCGGTGGACCCGACAGCCACCGTGCTCGCGTGCGCCTATCTTGAAGACACGCCGGTCGAGACGCGCGATCTGCGGCTGGCCGACGGACTAGAGCCGGCCAAGCCGTTTGCCGAGCAGAAGCTGATCACGCCGCTGCAAGCCGGCGAGACGGTGGCGGTGGCCGACTTGGCGGCCGCGCGGTTCAAAGTGTTCGGCACAGTCGCAGACCTCTATCGGCTCCTTGCTACGCTCAATCCCGATCCGACCTTCGCCGAGTTCGACTTCGTGGCGAAGTGGGACAAACTGGATGAAGCGGAACAGCGTCGGCTCTACTCCAAGTATGCCTGTCATGAGTTGCACCTTTTCCTTTATCACAAAGACCCGCGCTTCTACGAGGCGGTGGTCGCGCCCGCGCTCGCCAATAAAAAAGACAAAACCTTTATCGACCACTGGTTGCTGGGCAATGATCTGAGCGGTTTTCTAGAACCGTGGCGTTTTGGACGACTGAATGCGGCCGAGCGCGCGTTGTTGGGCAAGCGCTTGCGCGCCAAGGCACTTTCGTTGGCGCGGGACGCGCGCGAGCGCGCCGACTTGACGCCGTTGGATATGGAGGCATTTAACCGGCGCTTCGACACTGCCATCCAGGCCGGTGCGTTGGAAGACGCGACAACGGCCACCGAGATCTCGGTACCATCGAAACCGAAACCCGCTGGGGCACCTCAAGCTCTCCGCGCGGCGAGACAGGAAGCCGCCCCTGCCCCGAGTGTCGCAGTGGATGCGGCGGTGGCTGTTAAAAGCCCGGTGATTTTGAAGAATATTTATGGGTCGACGAGAGAAAGTGGGACGCGCCAAGCCAAGAAACGTGACGGGCCGGTCAGCGAGTTAGAGGACAAGGGGGATATTCCGGTTTTCCTTGAGGAGTTGTCCGCTGAACGCGACCAAGGACGGCGCTTCTTCCAGAAACTGGACAAGACGCAGGAGTGGGCGGAGAACAATTACTGGCATCAGCCGATCGAGCGGCAGGTCGCCGCACTGGTCGCGGACAACGGCTTCTGGGCCGATTACGCGATGCACGACGGCCGGACGCCCTTCCTCTCGAAAGCGTTGCTGGAGGCGACTTCGTCGTTTACTGAAATGATGTTGGCGCTGGCGGTGCTGCAGGTGCCGTTCGAGGCTGGCGCGCATACGGAGCAGGTCGAGGGTGCGTCCTACACGTTGAAGGCGGCCTCGCCCTTGTTGCTTTTCCACCGCGAGATTCGCGAGAGTGCACGCGCCAAAGAGGCCGACTCGGTGCTGGTTGCGCAGCGCTTCTTCCGCGCGGACGACCGTGCCCGCTTTGAAAACGAGAAGAAGTTTGACAAGTGGGTGACCGATGAGTTTCTGCCACAGGTGGTCTACGGCACGCATGTGGTGCTGACGAATCCAACCGGCGAGCCCCAGGCGTTGAACGCCTTGCTGCAGATCCCGGTCGGTTCGATTCCCGTGAATGCCGGGTTCACGTCGAAAGGCGTTTATCTGGTGCTGGAGCCCTATGCCACCCAGACTTTAGAGTATTTCTTTACCTTCCCGGCGACCGGGCGTTTTGCGCACTATCCGGTAACCCTCGCAAAAGAGGGGCGCGTGATCGGCGCGGCCGAGCCCTTTACATTCAATGTCGTGGAGCGGATGAGTCGCGCCGACACTGAGTCGTGGGCGTGGCTCTCGCAGAACGGCACGGCGGAGCAGGTATACGCGTTTCTCGACAAGGCCAATATCCATCGGCTCGATCTGAATGAGATCGCGTGGCGCATGAAGGACAAAGCCTTTTTCAAAACGGTGATCAGCCTGCTGGAGGCGCGCCACATGTATCACGACACGCTCTGGTCGTACGGTATTCTGCACAACGAGCCTGCGGTGATCCGTCCGTTCCTGCAGCATTCGTCCTTCGCGACACGGTGCGGCCTGTGGCTGGAGTCGCCGCTGCTGTCGCTGAATCCGGTGGAGCGTTTCGTTTATCAGCACCTTGAATACGCGCCGCTCGTCAATCCACGCGCGCATCAGGTCGGCGCACAGCGTACCATCCTGAATCCGGCCTTCCTGCGCCAGTACCAGCATTTTATGGCGGTGCTCCGCTACAAGCCCCGTCTGTCGGCCGCCGACACGTTGGCGGTGGCCTACTACATGGCGTTGCAAGACCGCGTGGCCGAAGCGTTGGAGACCTTCGGGCGGGTGAAGCGCGACGAGATTACAGAGAAGCTACAGTACGACTATCTGGCGGCGTATCTGGACTTTTACACCGGCGACCTTGAGCGGGCACGCGCGTTGGCCAAGGCGCATGCGAACGAAGGCGTGGCGCGCTGGCGCGACCGCTTTGCGCAAGTGTTGGCGCAGCTCGATGAGATCGCCGGGAGCGGAAGCGGTGCCACGCCGGTCAATGCGGAGAGTCGCGACCAAGCGCAAGGCGCGCTGGCCGCGACCGAGCCGACACTGGAGTTACTGGTGGAGGCGGGACGCATCCAGCTCGACACACGCAATGTGGCGGAAGTCACGCTCAACTTCTATCCGATGGACATCGAGTTGCTCTTCTCACGCAACCCCTTCCTGCAGGAGGGGGCCGCGCAATTCGCCTTCATCCGGCCGGTGGCGAGTCGGACGGTTGCGGTCGCCGCCGGACAGAAACGTACCACGGCGGAGTTGCCGCCGGAGTTCGCCACCAAGAACGTGATGGTGGAGGCGCTGGCGGGCGGCGTACGCAAGACACAGGCCTACTACGCCAACACGCTCAGGGTGCAGATGATCGAGAGCTACGGACAACTGGTGGTCACGCAGGCCGAGACCGGCAAGCCGGTGCCGGGCGCGTATGTCAAAGTGTACGCCCGCGCGGGTGGTGGTGCGGTTAATTTCATTAAGGACGGCTACACCGACCTGCGCGGTCGCTTTGACTACGTATCGCTCAACACCGATGAGGCCAACCAAGCCGAGCGTCTGGCGGTGCTGGTCATGAGCGATGCCTTTGGCGCGGTCGTGCGCGAAACCCAACC
>JAKJHA010000079.1 GCA_022704125.1 Verrucomicrobiota bacterium
GCCTCGCGGTGCGGATGCTTGACGATCTTGGCGGCGGCCTTGTCGAGCGCGTACAGCACATGGCTCTTCGTGAAGATCTCGGTCTCGGGAGAGTTGACATACTTTGCCGGATGCGATTTAGGGTCGAGGATGCGCGCACTGAAGGCCACCACGCGACCGCGCCGGTCGCAGATCGGAAACATCAGGCGGCCACGGAAGCGGTCGTAGTAGTCATCCGGTCGGTCGGGTTTGTTGGGTGGCGAGAGGACACCAGCGGCGACAAGCTGCTCCGGCGTGTAGTTGTGTTTCTGCGCCCATTTCAGCAGCGCGTTGTGCGGCCGTCTCGGCGCGTAGCCGATGCCGAAGCGTTCAATGATCTCTGCGGGGAGCTTGCGGTCGGCGAGATACTTGCGCGCCGTTTCCGCTTCGCGGGTTTTGGCGAGGCAGCGCTGGTAGAACGCCGCCAACTCCGCATGAATGGCCAGCAGCAGATTGCGTCCCTGGGCTTTGTAATCGACCTCCTCCGTGATCGCCACGCCCACGCGCTCGGCCAGCGTGCGCACCGCGTCTAGAAAGGTCAGTCCATCCTGCTTCATGAGAAAGGAAAAGACATCGCCCTTCTCGCCGCAGCCGAAACAGTGGTAGAACTGTTTGACGGGATTGACGTGGAACGAGGGGGTCTTCTCGCGGTGGAAGGGGCAGCATCCCTTGAAAGAACTGCCCGCTTTTTTAAGCGTCATGCGCGCGCCGATGAGTTCGACGATATCCACACGTGCGCGGACTTCCTCGATCACCTGATCTGTAATTCTGCCGGACATAGACGGCAACTATTTAACCACAGAGGGCACAGAGAGCACAGAGGTTTTTGGGGGGCATGTCTTTGCCGTGTCAAATTCTAACACTTTTCTTGCCGAAACAACGCGTTCGCCTAACGAGAATAGGATTTACTGTCACATGTGTCACGCCAGGCGGAGGTATCGCGAGCGTATTGCAAAAGAGGATGATCAAAATAAGAGGCGGTATGTTTACACGAAAAGTTAGGGTTCTGATCACTGTTTGCTTGGCTGTTTTGGGAATAACGGGCGCGGCATGTGCCGAGACGTTGCCCAAGTACATCTTTCTTTTTATCGGGGACGGCATGGGCTCGACGCATGTGCGGGCCGCGGAGTGTTATTTTAAAGACGCCCAGATTCAGAGAGGTCTTGCCGCTGAAAAGATAGCGGGGCTGACCCTGCTGACGTTGCCGATGCGGGGCAGGGCGACGACCTTTGCGAAAGACAGCGTGGTGACCGATTCAGCGGCTTCGGCTACGGCCTTTTCGTCGGGCTATAAGACCGATAACGGCGTATTGAATATCGATCCTAAAACGGGGCGCAAGTTTGATGTCATGTCGCAATTCGTGAAGCGCCACGGTATGCGGGTGGGTATCATTTCAAGTGCCGCGCCCAACCATGCCACGCCCGCCGCCTTTTACGCCCATGTGGAAGACCGAGACATGTATCCGGAGATCGCCATGCAGTTGGCGGCGTCCGGTCTTCTTGATTATGTGGGTGGCCCGACGATGCTCGATGTCGCCGACACGGCTGCCAAAGCTACGGATGCCAAGGCCAGAGAAGCCGCTCTAAAGAACGGGTACACAATTGTCGAAGACCGCCAGTGTTTCGATGCCTTAAAACCCGGTGCGCAACGCATTTGGGTCAGGAGCGACATGCCGATGGTCATTGACGGCAAGCATGAGATTCCGCTTGCGGAGCATGTGGGCAAGGCGATTGAGTTGTTGGCGGGGCCGGAAGGCTTTTTCATGATGGTCGAGGGCGCGGCTATCGATTGGGCCAGCCACACCAATGATGGTGCTGCACTGGTGCAGGAAGTGCTGGAATTCGACCGTGCCATAGCCAGAGCAATCGAGTTTTACCGGACGCGGCCTGACGAGGTTTTGATTGTCGTGACGGCGGATCATGAATGCGGCGGGCTGTCGCTGGACGAAGGGCGGCTCAATGCTCCCGGTATGAGCAAAATTCTGGAAGGCCAGAAGAAATCACGGAACACCTCTGCCGAAATGTTTGAGAAGTTCGAGAAAGGAAAAATCTCGTTTGACGCGGCATTGCCACAGATGAAGGCATTTTTCGGCATACAGAACCTGAGCGATGAAGAACAAGCGGAGTGCCGTAAAATCTTCAACGAGGGCGGCAACGAGCAGGGTGAACATTCCTATGGCGACGAGCGCAGAATCAGCCTGTTCTGGTCGCGCCTCGTCAGTGCCCGGGCAGGAATCATTTGGGGCTGCCTGGATCACACTGCCGCCCCGGTCCCGGTTTATGCGGTCGGTGCGCAGGCAGCACGCTTTGCCGGCGGCAGCGACAACGCGCTGATCGGCCGCTACATCCGCGACATTATATCGGAGAGGAAGAAGTAGCCCTAAAAAGAGTTGAACTTTCAAGGCTCTTCGGTTTCAGGTTTCAAGGTTTCGGCCAAATCGGTATCGGGATCGCTATCGGTATCGACTGTTGCGCCCACGCAGCGGCCCGCAACGACGAGCGTAATGATGGCGGCGATTCCGATCCCGATTCCGATGGCGATACCGAGGGATGTTTGCGATGTTTTTTTGTAAAAAAGCTATCCTATCCAGCCGCGATACGGTACCCTGTTCACGTTTGATAAGTATCTGCGTGTAAGAGGGAAGATCCATGGCTAAGAGAGTTCGCGACGCCTGGGGCAGCCGTATCGGTGTCGTTCTGGCGGCTGCCGGCAGTGCGGTCGGTCTCGGCAATTTCCTGCGTTTCCCCGGCGTGGCCGCCCGCAACGGCGGCGGTGCCTTTATGATCCCGTACTTCGTCGCTTTCCTGTTTCTCGCCCTGCCGCTCTGCTGGATGGAGTGGTGCATGGGACGTTACGGCGGACGCTTCGGTCACGGCAGCGCGCCGGGCGTCTTCGATGCGGTCAGCGGACGCCGCCGCCCTTGGATCAAGTATCTCGGCGTGCTCGGCATCACCGGTGCGCTGGGCATCTTTTTCTACTACATCTATATCGAATCGTGGACGCTCGCCTACAGCGTTTTCGCGATTACCGGCCGCTACGCCTCAGTAGAAACACCGGATTGCATGGGTGCTTTTCTCAGTAGCTATCTGAGTGGCAACGGCGACTTTTTCCAGAGCCGACTCCCGGCTTACGGCTTTTTTCTGGTGACCTTCGCGGTCAACTTCTGGGTGGTCTATCACGGCATCAGCCACGGCATCGAGCGCTTCTGCAAAATCGCCATGCCGCTGCTTTTCCTCACGGCCATTGTGTTGATGATACGCGTCTTCACGCTCGGTGCGCCCGTCAATCCGGAGTGGACGCTCGACCGCGCTCTGGGGTTCCTGTGGAATCCTGATTTTTCCGCGCTCAAAAATGGCCGCGTCTGGCTCGAAGCCGCCGGCCAGGTCTTCTTCTCCACCTCGGTCGGTATCGGTGTGCTGCTGACCTATGCCACCTATCTGAAGGCGGATGACGATGTCTTGTTGCCGTCCTCGTCTGCCTCTTTCCTGAACGAGTTCTGCGAGGTCGTGCTTGGCGGGTCAATCGTGGTGCCTGCCGCTTTTCTTTTCTTCGGCCCGCAAGGCACCGCACAGGCGGTCGAGGGCGGCACGTTCGGTCTCGCTTTCCGCACCACGCCGTTGATTTTCAATCACATGGCGGGCGGCGCCTGGATCGGTTTCGTCTGGTTCGTACTGCTCTTTATCGCCGGTATCACCAGCTCGGTCTCGATCCTACAGCCTTCGATCGCCTTCCTCGAAGAGGAGTTCGGCTTCAACCGTAAGCGCTGCGTGATCGTCATCGGGCTTCTCTGTTTCGTCGTGGCGCATCTCGCGATTTTTGGCGACGGCGTCGTGGATGAGATGGACTTTTGGTTCAGCTCATTCGGCTTGCCGATGTTTGGCCTCTTTGAAGCACTGGTCTTTGTCTTCTGCTTCGGTCCAGAACGCGGCTGGCGGGAGTTGCACATCGGCTCGTCATTGCGGCTGCCGGCATTTTTCAAGCCGATCATGATCTTTGTGACGCCGGTCTTCCTTTTTGTGATCTTGGCCGGCTGGCTGGTCACTGACGGCTGGCAAACGATCATCATGAAAAAGTGGGTCGACGGCAAGCTCGTGCCGCTCTATAGCGAGGCGCAGGTCCCGTGGGTCATCGCCACGCGCCTGCTCTGCCTCGCTATGATCGCGCTTACCTGCCTCTTTATTCACCGCGCCTGGAAAGAGCGCCGTTACTAAACCCAGCCGCAAACAGTGTTTTTTCTCACACGAAGGCACAAAGGGCACGAAGGTTTGGGGCGCTGTTCGGGTTTGTTTAACGCAGAGGCGCAGAGATTTTTTGGGGGGCGATTGGCTTAGAAGTAACCGCCTTTGTCGGTGATCTCTTTGACGGTCTCGCCGCTGGCGACCCAGCCGAAGATCTTCTTCTCGTTCTCGCGGATCTCTTCGGCGCGCACCAGCACTTGGTAGGCGATGTCGCGTGGTATGCAGACCACGCCGTCGCAATCCGCAAAGATCACGTCGCCAGGCTTGATCACAACGTCACCGATGATGATCGGGATCTGGTAGTGCGTGATCAGGCAGCGGCCGAGCGAACCGTTGGGAATACGGTACCGGTAATAGACCGGGAAGGGCTTTTCGAGAATCTGCTTGGTGTCGCGGATGCCACCGTCGATGCAGGCGGCCTTGACGCCCTTGCCGTAGGCGGTTGCGGTCATGACGCCGCCCCAGAGGGTGGCCTTCATATCGTTCGAGGTGTCCCACACCACAAAGTGATTCTCGCCCATCTCGTCGAGCATCTGACCGCGGAAAGTCATCTCGCCGGTGATCTTAACATTCGGCGCACTCTTGACGGTGAAGGCGATGCCGGCGACCACGTCGCTGTCGCGCAGCGGCCGCAGGTGGCCGGGCAGCGACTGATCCAGCAGGGCAAGCTCGCGCAACACGTCGCTGATCGCGCCGGTGTAGAGCTGCTCATAACGGGCCAGCAACTCTTTCTCCGGCACCGGAAACGGTTTCTTTGAAACACCCTCGCGTACCGCGATCAGGTGCTCGAGATTCATCATCTTCGCTTCTTTCTGAAGCATGCCTTCTTCTTGTTTCTCTTGCATATCGTCTCCTACTGTGGACGAGCAGACGCTCATCCCTCCCGAATGGTGAAAAAAACTCCTAATTCCTAAATTTCAACTCCTAACTCCTGAGGGTCTTGCAAAACCCCTTACCTACAGATGTGGCACGGGCATCTTGCCCGTGTTTCATGGGCGGGACGCCCATGCCACGAGGGAGTTTGCAAGAGCCTCTCCTATATCCCCATGCCGCCATCCACGCGCAGCGTTACACCGGTGATATAGCGCCCGGCCGCCGAGCAGAGCAGGACCGCCGCGCCGGCCGCGTCCTCCGGCATCGCGAAATCACGCAGAGGAATGCCGGCGCGCACCTTTTCGGCGTAGGTGGGGTTGTTGAGCGCATCGGCGTTGCGGTCGGTCGCGAAAACGCCGGGACAGAGGTTGTTGACCGTGACGCCGTCGGGGGCGCACAGCTTGGCCAGATTGCGAACGAGGTTCTCGAGCGCCGCCTTGCTGGCCGCATAGATCGGCATGTCGGGATGAGGCCGTACTTCTTGTACGCTGCCAACCGAGATCAGGCGTCCCCAGCGCTGTTGGCGCATCGCGGGATAGGCAAGCTGGAAGAGCTGGTACGTCGCATGGAAGTTGACCTGCATCTGGAGCAGCGCCTCGGATTCCGGCACCTCCAACCAAGGACGCCGTACCTGCACCGAGGCATTGGCGATCACGATGTCCGGCGCACCGATTGCGGATGATGTCGCCTCGAACAACATCTGGGCGCATCCCGGCTCGCCGAGGTCGCCGGTCACCGCCGCGCTCTTCGGCGTAAAGGCGCGCACATCGGCGAGAGACTGCTCGAGCGCGTCACTCGGCCGCACACCGTGGACGGCGACAGTCGCGCCGCACTCCGCGAGGGCGCGGGCAATCGCCCGGCCGATTCCGCGCGCCGAACCGGTGACCAGTGCGCGACGCCCTGCCAGCGAAAAAGATTCCATTACGCTTTTCTGATTTTCTTGCTTCATCATCTTCTCCCTTTGACTTCTTGTCCGTTCAAAACGATGCGTTTCATGCTTTTACCTCTTCACATTCACAATCTTTTCTGAAGAACAGGGTACACGCTATCAGAATGATCACGCCGCCCAGCAGATATGAGAGCGAGAGCGAGGCGAGCCCGAACGACAGCCCGAAGCGCGATTTCAGATAGCCCAACATCGTCGGCGAGAACGAGCCGACCAAAAAGGCAAACGAGAGCATCAATCCGGTTGCGGTCGCACGGTATTGCGGCTTGATCACGTCAAAGAGCGATGCGAATAGATTGGAGTCGTAGATACCGCGGAAGAATCCAAAGAGCCCGAGCATCGCGAAGCAGAACCACTCGGAAGAACCGCGAGTCATCAGATAGATAAAGGGTGCACCCAAGAGCAGCCCCAGAATGTTCGCCTCGAAGCGGATCGTCTTGCGCCGCGCGGCCAGACGGTCGGTCAAGCGCCCGCCCGTCATGACGCCGAAGAACGCGCACACGAAATGGAAGAAAACGGCTGAAAAGCCGGCCTTTTCCGGCGTGAAGCCGAATTTCTCAATCAGAAACGTTGGTGTCCAGGTTTTGAAGCCGACATCGACATAGACCATACAGCCGAACGCCAGCGCCAACAGCAGGGCCGAGCGCTTGCTCAGGATATGGCTCAACGTCTCGCGCACTGTCACGCGCGCGGCGCTACCCGCTGTCTTCTGATTGGGCGTGTCACGCATGAAAATCAGCAGGACGAGCGACCAGAGAATACCGACCGCACCAAAGAGAACGAACGGCGCACGCCACTGCATCGAAGAGGTGCGTGAGAGATAACCGGAGAAGTAGCCGCTGAACATGATGCCGACATAGAGCGCGGTCTGATGGATCGAGAACGCGGTCGCGCGGCTCTTCTCATGGAACTGGCTCATGAGCGAGGTGGCCGGCGGATAATAGAATGCCTCGCCGACGCCGAACACCACTCCGTAGAAGAGGATCAGCGCGACAAGGCCGCCGCTGAGGCCGGTCAGCAAGGTGCCGATGCTGAATATCAGGACGCTGAACAGCAGTTGCCATTTACGGCGCAGGCGGTCGCCCAGAAAACCGGCCAGCGGCACGCACAGCCCGTAACATGCGGTGAAGACCGAAGCCACCATGCCGGCCTGCACGTCGCTCAAACCCAACCCGCCGGCATCGGCGGCCGCCTTGATTTGTGTCAGGACCGTGCTGTAAATCTGGCGGTTGCCTTGGTTCAGAAAAAACGCCACGTACAGCAGGCCAACCAATTGCCATTTATATGACGGTGGAACCTGTCCGTTTTCCGCAATGCGGTCTTGCCCCATGATGAACCTCCTACGTGTGATGTTCTGCCGATTCCTAAAACGCCCATTAACCTTAGCGCAAAAAGGGGGGAAAAACCAGTGGCAAAGTGACTTATTACCCATTACATCTTACCTATTACCCATTACTTACTTTTACCTGCCAGCGAGCCGACCGGATGCGAACGCCCAAGTGAGATTGTACCCGCCGCAACGTCCATCAAGGTCGACAACCTCGCCGGCACAGAAAAGGCCGGGGCGGCGGCGGCAAGCCAGCGTCCGGGGATCCAGTTCGTCGAGAGCCACGCCACCCCGCGTGACCATGGCGCGATCCCAAGATTCGGTCGTGGTGACCTGTATCGGGCATTCGGCACAAAGGGAGGCGAGCGTTTCCAACACGTTCTTTTTGGCACGGGCAACGGCAAGGTCTTTCGCCTCTGCCAGCGTGCAGAGCGCGACGGCGAAGGCGCGCGGGAACTCTCCGGACAATAAGTTGTGCAACGCCCGGCCACCGTGGCGCTGTCGCCACGTCTCGAAACAGGCGCGCCAATCGGCTGCACGGCGTCCGGCCTGGCCGGCGAGACGAAGTGTAACGGTATGAGGGGGCGGCTGACCGGCATCGCGCGCGGCGGCCAGCAGGGAGTTGACCGTGCCCGAAAGATCGAGAGCAGGAACGCCGCTGACCCCTTTGTGGGTAAAGAGTACGGGACCAGTAAGCCAGGCTTTCGGGTGGCCCGGCACATCAAGTCGCAGGGCGGCGTGTTCCAGCACAATGCCGGACAGAGTTGCGGGCCAACTCTCCAGCGTGTGGAGGCCGGCAAGCGCGGGCAACGGCGGCGTGACCGTCAGGCCGATATCGCGCGCCAACGCAAAGCCCGATCCATCTGCGCCGAGCATGGGATACGACTGGCCGCCTGTCGCCAAGATCACGCGACGGGCATGAAGAGTACCGTGGGACGTCACCGCACCGATCACGCGCGGGGTATCGGTAGCCTCGTCGTCCGTCGCAAGAAGCAGACGTTCGGCGCGGACACCACAACGCAGCTCGGTACCGGTGTCGCGCGCGGCTTGTTCGAGCGCCTGGCAGACGTCTGTGGCGCGCTGCGAAACCGGAAAGACACAACCGTCTGGGTCGGCTTGGGTCCCGATATCGAGCGCATCGAAAAAGTCACGGATCGCGTCGGGCGGAAAGGCGTTCAACGCGGCGGCCATGAAGCGCCCTTGGCGACCGAAAGCCGCCATGATCCCCGCCACATCGGTCGCGTGCGTCAAATTGCAGCGGCCGCCGCCGGTGGCCGCGAGTTTGCGGGCGGGGGAAGCCAACCGTTCGACAACGATAGCGGGCTGGGCACAAAAACAAGCGGCGGTCAGCCCCGCAGGGCCGCCGCCGATAATAAGCGTGGAATACGTCATCCGCTAATTAGAGCTGCTGCTCTTCGCCGATCAGGGCGATCATGCGGTTGAGCGTGTTGGTCATATCACCTTGCAACTTCAAGCCGCTCTGGCACATGCCCACCAGTTCCGCGCAACGGTGAAGGGTCGTCATGCGGGACTTTTCCAGCTCCGTCCGACGCAACTTGACGCTAGCGAGCATCTCCTCCAGCTCCGTGATACGCTGTTCGCTTTTGACCAGCATGCGCCTCGTCTGGAAGAGCTGCGTCAGCAACTCCCCGGGCGAAAGATCGAGATCGTCGATCTTCATACCGTCGGGAATAGGCACCAGCGACGCCTCGCCGCAGGCCACACAGTTAATCTGCAAGCCGGCACCGCGGTAGTCGATGGCGTGGTTATGGCCGCAGTGCGGGCAATCGAAAACGATGTCCGTTGGACGGATCTCATCGCCTTCCGATTCTTCAGACTGGACATCCGCCGAAACCAGGACAT
>JAKJHA010000080.1 GCA_022704125.1 Verrucomicrobiota bacterium
CGGCGGGATACGAGGATCACTTCGGCCAATACAATGCCTACACGCGCGACATTGACACGCTGGCCTTTTCGCTGCCGTACTACCTGATCTTCTGGGCCGCCGGCAACGACCGGGGGGATAACCCCGCGACGGGCGACTCCGTAGCGCTTATACCAGGAGGCGAATCGGTGGCCTATGATCCGGCATCGCATCCGCCCGGTGACAAGGTCTACAAAAACGGTTACGACACGTTGAGTTACAACGGGCTCGGTAAGAATGTCCTGACCGTGGGTGCGCTACGTGACGCGGTCAGCGGTGGGGTGCGCAGCCCGGGCAGCGCGGGCATGACCAGTTTTTCCTCGTGGGGACCGACTGATGACGGACGCATCAAGCCCGACGTAATGGGCAATGGCTACTCCCTGCGATCGACTTCGTACGCGGGCGATGCGTCCTACAACACGATGAGTGGGACCAGCATGGCCACGCCAAACGCGGCGGGTTCGGCGCAGTTGCTTGTGCATCTGTTTCACACATTCTTCACCAATCAGGCGATGCGCGCCAGCACGTTGAAAGCACTGTTGATTCATACGGCGGACGATCTGGGCCGGACCGGGCCGGACTACGAATACGGCTGGGGCTTGATCAATGTGCAGGCGGCGGCCGATCTACTGACCGCCTATCGCGCTAACGCCGGTACCCGGCATGTGATAGAGGATCGAGTGACGGCCACGCGCACGCAGGTTGATGTGGCCTTCACGTGGGATGGAGCAAGCCCGATTAAAGCGACACTCTGCTGGACCGATCCGGCCGGAACCGCCACCAGCGGGCACGATGACCGGACGAGTCGCTTGGTCAACAACCTCGACCTGCGCGTAATCGGGCCTGATGCCGTTGTCCACCAACCGTGGGTCATGCCGTTCGTGGACAGTTGGAGTTTGGAATCGTGCACAAATGCCGCGACTGTCGGCTCAAACACGACGGACAACGTGGAGCAAGTACTGATTGCCGCGCCTGCCGTTGACGGTGTGTACACGGTACGTGTGACCTTTGCGGGTACACTGACTAACGGCAGTCAGCCCTTCTCGCTGATTCTGGGTGGTGTCGCGCCAGATCAGCCCGCGCCCGCGCCGGTGTTGACCGCATCGTCGCCATCCTATGGCGTCGGTGTGCTCGACTTCGCCTTGAGTGGTGAACACTTGATGCTGGGGGCCAAGGTGAGCCTGAAGCGGTTGGCGAGCGAAGTGCCGGGCAGCCAGATCGAGGTGCTGGGCGACAGTGCCACCGCGAAGATCGACACAACCGGTATGGCAGGGGGTTGGTGGCGCATGACGGTTACCAATCCCGATGGGCAGCGGGCTGTGCTGTGGAATGCGTTCGCGGTGCCTGAGGCACTCTGGCATGAACCGTTCGAGACCAACGACATCGCAGCCAAGGGCTGGACGTTCTCATCTGATGTCGGCTCAAGCCAGTGGATTTTGAGCACCGACAAAGCGGTTTCGCCGACACGTTCCCTACACTCGCCGGGGGTGGCGACACGTTCCGATACCAGTGCGGTCTCGCCGCCGATTGCGATCCCGGCTGCGGCGACGAGCCTGAGTCTTTCGTTTTGGCATGACTATACGTTTGAGGCGGGGCGGGACGGCGGCGTGCTGGAGTTTTCGCTGGACGGCGGCAGCTGGTTTGACGTGACCGACTCCGGCTCTGGTGCCGTATTCGCGTCTAATGGCTACATGACCAAATTATATGTGCTGGGGGTGCCCAGTAAGCTCAATCCGTTGGCCGGACGTCGAGCGTGGACGGGGACCAGTTCGGGGTTTGTCAAAGTGGTGGTGAATCTGACGAATACCGCAAAGTATGCCGGTCACTCGTTGCGCATCAGGTGGCGTCTGGGCACCGATGCGAGCACGTCCAGTGTCGGCTGGTATGTGGATGATGTGACGCTCACAGGCATCGGCAATCCGCCGCCCGTCCCCTCGTCAGGAACGCAACTTCGTGTGCAGTAAAGCGAAGTCGTGCGTAAGTGAGTGCGATTCTTTTGCTGAACGCCGAACATCGAACTCCGAAGTAATGAAACCTGAAACCCCGGAGCCAGAAACCAAAGACCGTTGAAAGTGAGCGTTTTTCCTAGCTGTATTAACAAGGAGCGGATACACTGGGGCAACACTGAGGAGAGAGGGGCGGTATTGTGAAGAGGGAGTTGAACGAAGGCAAAACCAGTCAGAGCGGGTGCCGGACGTGGGCGGTTGTGGCATTGGCGGGGTGTCTTGCCATGCAGTCCGTAGGTGAGCCGGTCGCGGATGCACGCAGGTTGGAAACGGATGCCGCGAGCGGTGCGGTCTCTATGGTCGTCGGTCAGACGCTGTGCTGGACTTATGTGCCGCAGGGCCGTGAGGGTAAACCCTACTTCCATCCGCTGGCGTTGCCTGGTACGGGCGAGGCATTGACTGCTTTCCGTCCGCCGGATCATGCGTGGCATCTGGGCTTGTGGTTCTCGTGGAAGTTGATCAACGGATATAATTTCTGGGAGCCCACCTCCAACGCTGTCACGCGTGTGATGTCGCAGCGGATCACGCCGTCGCCCGACAAGCAGGTGATGATCGAGGCGACGCTGGCCTATCTGGGGGACGGGCGCGAACTCGTGCGCGAAACGCGTACGGTGCGGGTAACCACGGCGCTCAACGGCGACTATACCATCGCGTGGGAGAGCGCGTTCACGGCGCAGGGCGGAGCGGTGGAGTTTGCCTGTACGCCCGCCAAACGTGGCAAGGATGGCAATTGGGCCAGCGGTGGTTATGCCGGATTGATGTGGCGCTTCCCCGATGTTGGCGCGCTTGCCTGCCGCTATGTGAACGCTGAGGGCAAGACCGATGTTCAAGCCTGCGGTGAGTCGAGCGAGCGCATGGAGATCATGGTTACGGCGGCGAAATCCGGCGCACGTGCGCGGATTGTGATCCGTGATCACGGCGGCAACCCGCGCTACCCGACGCCTTGGTTTGCGCGGCATGATCTCAAGGCGCACAAAGGACGCGGTTACTTTCTGGCTGGTCCGTCGCTGATTTTTCACGAACCTTTGCGGTTGGAGGCCGGCGCGACGCTTACCGTGCGGTATGACATCGAAGTGAAGCGGATGCCGTAGGCACGGTCGATATGGCGGACGGCGAAACGTGAGCGTGTTTAGCAAAGGAGGCTCTTGCCCTTCGTGGCATGGACGTCCCGCTCATGAAACACGGGCAAGATGCCCGTGCCACACCTGTAAGCGAGGGATTTTGCAAGACCCCAAAGAAGAGAAAGGATGGTTAAAATGAGTTCAAAACGAGCGAATAGGTGTTGTCAGGTTGTGGGGGTTTTGCTCGCCGGATGCGCGGTGGCCCTGCATGCCGCTACGGTGCTAGTGGAGGCCGAGGGTTTTGATTCAACCGGCGGTTGGGTGACGGACCAGCAGTCGATGGATCAAATGGGGTCGCCTTACCTGATGGCGCACGGGCTTGGTGTGCCAGTGGCGGATGCCGTCACGCGCGTCGCTGTGCCCGAAGCTGGTCGGTACCGCGTTTGGGTTCGGACGCGAGACTGGGTGGCAACATGGCAGGTGCCGGGCGCACCGGGGAAGTTCAAGGTTCTCATCGATGACCGGCCGCTTGAACCGCTCTTCGGCACGCAGGGAGCGGCGTGGCATTGGCAAGACGGTGGGACGGTAGAGTTGCGAGCCGGACAGGTCTCAATCGCGTTGCGCGACCTGACCGGTTTCAACGGGCGCTGCGATGCGATCCTGCTCGCGACCGATCCCGAGTTCCGCCCACCGGACGGCGGACCTGAACTGGCGGCGCTGCGCCGTCGGCTGCTGGCGCTGCCCGAGTCGCCCGACGATGCGGGAAGCTACGATCTGGTGGTGGTCGGCGGCGGCATGGCCGGTTGTTGCGCGGCGGTCAGTGCGGCGCGGCTCGGATGCAAGGTCGCGCTGATTCAGGATCGTCCGGTACTGGGCGGTAACAACAGTTCCGAGGTGCGCGTAGGGCTTTCGGGGCAAATCCACCAGGAGCCTTATCCGCGGCTCGGCGATCTGGTCGACGAGATTGGCCCGATCGGCTATTGGAATCTGCACGATGCCAAACGCCAGCCCGACCTGCCGCGCAGTCAGGAGGTGCTTGCGGTGATCAAGCAGCATCCGGAGAAGCGGACTCACAATGCGGGCCCCGCAAGTAACTATGAAGACGAGCGGAAACTGCGGGTGGTGACTGCTGAAACCAACCTTGTTCTCGTTTTGAATACTCGTGTCATAGCGGTCGAGAAAGAGGGAAAGCGTATTACGGCGGTGATCGGGCGCGACATTGTTACCGGGCGCGACAAGCGTTTCCGTGGTGCGCTTTTCGCTGACTGTACCGGCGATGGATGCGTGGGGTTTCTGGCCGGTGCCGATTTTCGTGAGGGACGCGAATCCAAGGGTGAGACCGGCGAGCCTCTGGCACCTGAAAAGGCCGACCGCCTGATGATGGGGGTTTCGGTGCAATGGTACTCCGAGATGGCATCAGAGCCGGTGCCGTTTCCAGAGTGTCCGTGGGCTCTGGCCTTCACGTCCGAAACGGCGCAGCCGCTTACGCGCGGTGACTGGGACTGGGAGGCGGGCATGGCCATGAGTTCTGTGACGGAAATCGAGCAGATCCGCGACCATGCGTTGCGTGCCACTTTCGGCAACTGGGCATTCATCAAAAACCGGAGCGAGAAACGCGCGGCGTTCGCGAACCGCCGCCTGGTGTGGGTGGCCTATATCGGCGGCAAGCGCGAGAGCCGTCGGCTGTTGGGCGATGTGATCCTGCGGCAGCAGGACCTTGAGGACAGAAAAGCATATCCCGATGCCTGTGTCACCACGACGTGGGGGATTGATCTTCACTATCCGCATCCGGAGAACAGCCGCCACTTCCCCGGCAAGGAGTTCCGTGCCATCTCCAAAACCCGGAACATCAAGCCGTACGCCATTCCGTATCGCTGCCTTTACAGCCGCTCGCTGGACAATCTGTTTATGGCGGGGCGCAACATCAGCGTCACCCATGTGGCGCTTGGCTCGGTGCGTGTGATGCGCACGGGCGGCATGATGGGGGAGGTGGTCGGTATGTCGGCCGCGCTCTGCACGCGCCACAGCACCACGCCGCGCGGCGTGTTCGAGACCCACCTGCCTGCGTTACAGGCGCAGATGCAGTGCGGCGTCGGGCAGCGCGGCGAGAAGTAAGAGGGGTGGGGCAAGTGTCACTTGCCCGGCGGCGTGAACGCCACCCACAGGACGGGAGAACGCCGAAATAGCAACGCGCGTCCTAAAAATAGATGCTCAACCGGCGTGACCTGCGGCCGTATTTTTGGCATACTACGACCTTTCGTTGGAATTGCAATGAAGGAGTAGTATGGAATCGAAGAAAACATGCAAGCGGAATAACACCTGTATCGCGGAGATGAGTGTCGAAGGTATTAAGGCGGATTTTGCGCGGCATTTACGGTACACTCAAGCAAGTACGCTGGACATCGCGACGCCGCGGGATCTCTACCACGCGTTTGCTTACACTGTGCGCGATCGTCTGGTTGAGCGTTGGATCGAGACCCGCGAAGCCTATCGTACCCGGAACGTGAAGTATGTCTACTATCTCTCGCTCGAGTTTCTGATCGGTCGGCTACTCGGCAACAACGTCATCAACATGCGCATGGATGAGTTGTGCAATAAGGCGCTGGAGGACGTGGGAATCGACTGGAATTCGTTGCGCGAGTACGAGGTGGATGCCGGTCTGGGGAATGGCGGTTTGGGTCGGTTAGCCGCGTGTTTTCTCGATTCGCTCTCCACGTTGAATCTGGCTGCGATGGGTTACGGGCTGCGTTACGATTACGGGATTTTTAAGCAGCGTATCGTCGATGGGCATCAGGTAGAGGAACCGGATCACTGGCTGAAGGACGGCACGCCGTGGGAAATCTCTCGCCCTGAGCACACGCAGGTTGTCCATTTCGGTGGACACGTTGAGTGTATTAGCAATAGCAACGGGGGACTCGAGTGGCGCTGGGTGGACACGGAAAAAGTGTTAGGCATGCCGTACGATATGCCGATTGTGGGCTACAGCGAGGCTGTGAATGTCCTGCGTCTCTGGTCAGCCAAAGCTGACGATGAGTTTCATCTTGATGACTTCAACCAAGGGTCGTATGTCGCTGCGGTGGAAAACAAGGTGCTGGCCGAGAACCTGACCAAGGTTCTCTATCCGAATGACAACGTCCTGGCGGGTAAGGAACTGCGTTTGCGCCAGCAGTACTTCTATGTCGCTTGCTCGCTGCAGGATATCCTGCGCCGCTTCCGCCTGCGCAATAACGACTGGACGACGCTGCCCTCAAAAGCATTTATCCACCTCAATGAAACGCATCCTGCGCTGGTGATCCCGGAACTGATGCGGATCTTGGTGGATCGCGAGGGAATAGACTGGGACACGGCCTGGTCCATCACGCGGGCGAGCACGGGCTACACGAACCACACCGTCCTGCCCGAGGCGCTGGAGCGTTGGAGTGTGTCGATGATGGAGCGGTTGTTGCCGCGCCACATGCAGATCATCTTTGAGATCAACGGTCGCTTCCTGTGCCAGGTGGCGGCGATGTGGCCGGGCGACGAGGCGCGTCTCGCACGCATGAGCTTGATCGATGAGCATGGAGATCGGTCGGTCCGCATGTCGAATCTCGCGATCGTTGGCTCTAGTGCTGTCAACGGTGTCGCGAAGCTTCACACTGAGATCTTGAAGAAAACGCTCTTCAAGGATTTTTACGAAATGTACCCCTCCCATTTCTCGAACAAGACGAATGGGATCACGCCGCGGCGTTGGCTGCTGAAGGCCAATCCGGGACTCGCGGATTTGATTACGGAGGCGATCGGCGATGGATGGGTCACCGATCTTGAGCAGTTGCGGAAACTGGAGGAATTTCTGGACGACAAGGCGTTCCTCAAGCGTTTTCGCAAGGTCAAGCAGGAGAACAAAGTGCGTATGGCCGAGCACATCCACTCATTGGTTGGGGTTACGGTCTCACCGGACTCGATCTTTGACGTGTTGGTCAAGCGTCTGCATGAGTACAAGCGCCAGTTGCTGTTGACACTCTACATCATCGTGCTCTACAACCGCCTGGTGGCTGATCCGTCGTACGACATGCTGCCGCGCACCTTCATTTTTGCTGCCAAGGCCGCGCCCGGTTACGCGATGGCGAAATTGATCATCCGGTTGATCCACGGTGTCGCGGATGTGGTCAACAACAATCCGCGCATTAAGGACAAACTTCGTGTGGTTTTCCTGCCCGACTACCGCGTCTCGCTGGCTGAGCGGATTATTCCGGCCTCGAATGTCAGCGAGCAAATCTCGCTGGCCGGCACCGAGGCCTCGGGCACCGGCAACATGAAGATGATGTTGAACGGTGCGCTGACGCTCGGTACGTTCGACGGTGCCAACGTCGAGATCAACGAAGAGGTGGGCGATGAGAACATGTTCCTCTTCGGACTACGCGCGGAGGATGTCAGGGTCATGCGCCCAACTTATTCGTCACGTCACATCTACCACACGGATCCGGAGATCCGTCTGGCGATCGACATGATCCGGCGTAACGTCTTCTGTCTGCTTACGCCGGGTCTGCTGGATCCGATCGTGCAGTCGCTGTTGGACTTCAATGATCACTACATGCTGCTCGCGGACCTGCGCGACTACATGGAGACGCAAGACCAGGTCGACGCCCTCTATCGCGATCCTCTGGCTTGGGACCGCAAGGCCCTGATCAACGTGGCGCGCGCGGGGAGGTTCTCTTCGGATCGCACGATCCGTGAATACGCGCGCGATATCTGGCATGTGTCGCCTATCGATCTGTCGCACATCAAATGCTAAAAGGAGGCTTGCGCATGGAGCGTGTTGCACTCGTAACCGGCGGTGCGCGTGGTATCGGCTTGGGTATCTCCGAGGCGTTGGCGCGTGAGGGATATGCGCTGGCGGTGTGCGGTACGCGTTCCGCCGAGGCGGCCGCTCCGCAGCTTGAGGCATTGCAACAGTGTGGCGGCGAGGTCTGTTACATTCAGGCCGATGTCTCGCTGGCGGCCGACCGGTCGCGGCTGCTGGAGGCGGTGCGCGCGCGTTTCGGCGCGCTCCATGTGCTAGTCAATAATGCCGGCGTTGCGCCGCAGGTACGCGCGGATCTGCTCGAAGCGACTGAAGAGAGCTTCGAGCGCGTGATGCGGATCAACCTGCAAGGTCCTTACTTCCTGACACAGGCGGTGGCGCGTTGGATGGTTGAACAACGCCGCGCAGACGCCGTGTTCCGCGGATGCATCGTTAACATCGGTTCGGTGTCGGCGGACGTGGCTTCGGTGTCGCGCGGCGAATATTGCGTTGCTAAAGCCGGTGTGACCATGATGACGCGCCTGTTTGCGAGTCGGCTGGGGCAGGAGGGTGTGACGGTGTACGAAGTGCGCCCCGGGATTATCCGCAGCGATATGACGGGGCCGGTTCAGGACAAGTATGACGCGCTTATCGCAGACAGTGACCTGTTGATCCAGAAACGCTGGGGCGAACCCGAAGATGTGGGACGCGCCGTTGCATCGCTGGCGCGCGGGGATTTCCCGTATTCAACCGGCCAGATCGTGTATGTGGACGGGGGACTCTCTGTGCAGCGGCTGTGAGTGAACCGTCATGAAAACGACGTGCTGCCATACGCTGGTGATCGGTTCGGGGGCGGCGGGACTTCAAGCCGCTGTGCAACTCCGCCGTCGCGGGATCGACACGTTGATTGTCACGGAGGGGCTGCGCAAAAGCACGTCGATCAATACCGGCAGCGATAAGCAGACCTATTACAAGCTCGGGCTGTGCGGTGCGGAGCCGGACTCCATTTTCGCGATGGCGACTGCCTTGTCGGCTGCGGGCGGCATGCACGGCGATCTCGCCGTGGCTGAAGCGGCTGGCTCGGTGCATGCCTTTGCGCATCTGGTGGCGCTCGGTGTGCCGTTTCCGCATGACGCCTACGGCCAGTTTCCAGGATACAAGACCGATCACGATCCGGCGCGACGCGCCACGTCGACTGGGCCCTATACCTCGCGCGACATGTGCGTGGCGTTGTTGCGCGAAGTGCGTCGGCTGGGCGTGCCGATCCATGAACGGTGTTCAGTGACGTCGTTGCTGGTGAGCGGATCGGGCGCGCGGCGGCGTGTCTGCGGGGCGTTGGCTTTGGACGCCTCCGGTGCCTGGTGCGCCTACCGCGCCGAGAATGTGGTGTTCGCGGTCGGCGGTTTCGGTGGGC
>JAKJHA010000324.1 GCA_022704125.1 Verrucomicrobiota bacterium
CCGCCACTGCTGAGCCGCCGCTCGAACCACCGGGGACGCGCGTGCGGTCATGCGGGTTGCGTGTGATTTTGAACGCCGATCCCTCGGTCGACGCCCCCATGGCAAACTCATCCATGTTGGTGCGCCCCGCAAAAACCGCGCCTACGGCCCGTAGCCGCAACGACACCGTGGCGTCATACGGCGCGACCGTGTCAGCCAACATCTTCGACGCACAGGAACAGGGCTGCCCCGCCACACAGATCGCATCCTTCACAGCCAACGGAATGCCCAGCAGGTCGCCGTCGCGCCCCGCCGCGCGCGCCGCGTCAGCCGCCGCCGCCTGCTGCAGCGCCCCGGCCTCGTCAACGTTTAGGTAGGCGTCCAGCGCACCGTCCTTTTCGCGGATTGCATCCAGAATCGACTGGGTCAATTCAACCGCTGAAAACGTCTTCTTCCGTAGCCCTTCAGCCGCCGCGCAAAGTGTTAACTCCTTCCCGATCATCTCGTCCGATCCCTTACGCATCTTCCACGATCTTTGGCAGCCGGATCTCCGCGTTATTCCGTTCCGGGGCATTATTTAGAAAACAGTCGCGCCCGGCCGAAGGCACCACGACATCATCACGGAACACATTGATACGCGAGTTACCGTGCAGTGTCGGTTCAATTCCGTCCAGACCTAACTCGCCGATCTTTTCGACATAACTGACGATCGATTCCAATTGCCGCTGAAACGTATCTTTTTCTTCCGGCGTCAGCGCTATCCGGGCCTGTTCTGCTACTTCGGCCACGTCGATCTTTTGACTCACCTCAACTCCTTCATCCCACACAAGCAGACCTATCACGAAAATAAGGGCACCATGTTACCCTTCTACGGGTAACGACACAATGCAAAACTGGTTAAGAGCCGCGGCAGGTCGCTTAGCGAAGGTCTTGCAAAACCCCTTGCTTACAGGTGTGGCACGGGCATCTTGCCCGTGTTTCATGGGCGGGACGCCCATGCCACGAGGGGGTTTGCAAGAACCTCTAGCGTAAGAACATGATCGTACCTTGCGGCGAATGCAGCCAGATCGTTGACGTGACGGGATCGACCACCACGCGCGAAGCGCCCGACTGTCCTCCTGTGAGCGTCCAAGTCGTTGCTGCACCGGGCGTGACAATCGCGCCGTCAGCGGCGACCAGCAACGTACGCGAAGCAGGTCGCACGCCGTCGCCGAGCCCCACCGTGTAACGCGCAGTGGTGGGCAGAGAGACATCCCCCGCGACATGCAACGCAACAGCCTGGCCGTCGTCATCGAGGTTCGCCGCCAGCGTGGCCTGCTCCTGCATCACCAACTCGACTGCGGCCAGCGCCGTCAGTCGTGCCGCATCCAAAACGCCGGATGCGGTCACCGTCACCCGCTCTGCGATCGTGCTTCCGGGAACACCCGTCACGAAGACATCCTCGGCATTCACCACCAGTTCGACGATCCGGACCGGAGCGGGATAGGCGTTCACAAATCCCGCACCCGCACCATCCAGACTCACCGTGCCCAGCGCCAAGCCCGCCGCTGTATGCTGCGGGAACCACTTGCGCATCAGATAACGCTCCGTCTCCAGCCGCTCCACCTCACTCAACCGGTTGGTGTAGATCAACACCTCGCCCAGTTCCTGCCCGCCGTTGAGGCGTCCGTCGGTTGGTGCATAACAGGAGGCAAACCAGATCGCGCCCGGCGCGTTACCGGCGGCATCGTCGGCTTCGGAAAGCCGCCACGAGACCAGATCATATCCACCGCTCAGCCCGCAGGACGTGCCGTTTACCGGAATGCCGTTGGTCCAGGTTTCGCCCGCGCGCACCACGCCTTTGTCGGACGCTGCATGCCACAAGGAATCGCCGGGCACACCACCAAAGCTCCCGCTCTGACTGCCGCGATGGAAATGACGTCTCT
>JAKJHA010000325.1 GCA_022704125.1 Verrucomicrobiota bacterium
GCCGGTATTGATGTTCACCACATTGTTTTCCATCCCGCTCTTGTTCTGCGAAATCCGCAGCGTCTGTAAATCCAGCACGCCGTTATCGCCGACCATCGTGTTGCCGCTACCCTCATACGCATTTAGCAGTTCGCTAACGCTGTTCAGGTTCGCCGTGCCGTTGGTGATGATCAGCGCACCGTTCTGCGTCATGGCATAAAAGCCGCCTAACGTCTGGAGCAGGCCGCCCGCCACCAACAGCGTACCACCTTTGATGTGCAGCGTGTCGTAAATCCGGCTCGATGGCGCGTTGGTGATGACGTTGAAGGTGCCGCTGGCAATCGTCAAGGTGCCAGCCGTCGTTCTCAGGGAGCCGATCGAGTTGGTACGTCCGGCACCCGGATCGAAGATCACCGTCCCCGTCGATTCTTTGCGCAGATGGCTGCCGACCGCACCCGCGACCACGCCGTGGATCGTCTGCGTGTATGCCTGCGGTGCCAGTATCACATCTACAAACTCGGGAATGGCGATCGTGCGGTTGGCGTGAAGCGCGTGCGAGGCGCCGGCGACCAGTGAGCCGCTGGCGGCAAAGGTCAGGTTGGTGGCCGCCGTGGCCGGCACTGCGCCGAGGCTATGGTCGTCGAACAGACCGAGCCCGCCTGCCCAGACCGTGGTTCCGCCCGTGAACAGGTTCGTGCCCCGCAGGTACAGCGTTCCGGTTCCACGCTTGACTACGCCGCCGTCGTTCGCGACACCGCTCAACAACGGATGCTTGATGGTGATCGTCTTGCCGTTGGTATCAAACACCGCGCCGCCTGCCAAAATCTTCGCGAAGATACCTGATAACCAGTTCGGGCTTCCGGTGCCGAAGAAATCCGAAGTGTCGGTACGAGCCACCACCGTGCCGCCATTGAAAAAAACGGTGCCTTTGCGCGGTGCGCTGGCATCGAGCGTAAACTGATTAAGACGCAGAGTTCCGCCCTCATTGATGTTCACGAGGCTGCTCTCAGATGAACTCGAGTTCTGCGAGATACGCAGCCCCCTGACCTCCAAAATGCCGTTGCCGCCGACGGTCGTGACGCCCGGCGTATTGTGGGCGTTCAAAAGCTCGTTGTTCCGACGCAGATCAACGTACCCGTTCGTGACCAGCAGCGTACCGTACTCGCTCACACGCGCCCATTTGTCGCCCGTCGTCCTGAGCGTGCCGCCATCCATCACCAGCGTGCCGCCGCTGACCCAAAGCGCAGGCCCCGATTCCGGGGCGCCGCCGACCAGCGTTACCAGCGTCGTACCGCTCGTATGCCGCAGCGTGCCGCCCACGGCTTTGAGCGAGGAGAACACGTTTGATGCGGCAGGCCCCGGATCCAGTGCCACCGTTCCCGCCCCGGTTTTTTGCCAGATGCCGACATTCGTGACCGGTGCCGAAAGGATCGCGTTCACACCGGCGCTGGCATTGGCGCTCCCATACATCAGCAGCGGACCGCCGCCAATCGTGTACCCGTCCGCCGTGAAAGTGAGGTTGCTGAGCGTCACCGGATCAGCCGTGACCGTCTTCGGCCCGTCAACGCCAAAGATCGCGTTGTTGGCGGCGGCGTCGGCCCACACCGCGCCGGTCCAGTTCGCGTCCGTCGTGTTCCACAGCGCGCTGACCGCGCCGGTCCACGTGTAATCCGCTGCATCCGCTCGCCACGCCGTCATGAGCAACGCAATGACCAAACCCTTCAAGATCCTGCCGCCGGTATATGCACGCATCTGGACTTCTCCGTTTTACTTGTTCTCTTTCTGACCTACACCCAACACAAACACTGGCGGAGAGTATAAACCTTCCGTATATGCCTGACAAGGGGCGATTATGCCTTCCCGCTTGACTCAAGATGACGATTCGCGTAAAAAGGTGGCGGATTGTGGGTCGGCGGTTTCA
>JAKJHA010000081.1 GCA_022704125.1 Verrucomicrobiota bacterium
GAGTGCACCGCGCCTGCTCTGCATTGCCGAAGACTTTACACGCTACGACATTCACGCTATCCAACAGATCAACCGAAACATTGAACTCATCCGTTACGTGTTCTTCAGTGATGACCTGCTCCTGCTTGATCTGGTTAACGTGGTATCGGCGGGGCCTATAGCGACGGGAACGACGGGAGAGAGCAAGGACAACGGCAAGAAGTCCAAGGAATACAAGACCCAAGAAGAGTATCTGGCGGAGGCATCCCCGCAACTCAAAGAGTTATATACGGCAGTCCGCGACTATATCACTGAGTTTGACGACGACGTTCAAGAACGCTTCCTCAAGTTGTACATCGCCTTCAAGCGCCTCAAGAACTTCGTCACGATCAAACTTCTCACAAACAGCAACGGCCTGCTGATGTGGCTCCCGCTGAACCCGGATGAGGTCGTCCTTGAAAAAGGCTTCTCCCGCGACGTGCGCGGGATAGGCCATCACGGTACGGGTGATCTGGAACTGACCATCCGCAATCTGGACGATCTGAATAAGGCCAAGCCACTCATCCAGAAGAGTTTCGAAGAGAACTGATTACAGTATCCATTGACAGACCGGATGCGGCTGTGGACGGGTCTCGCTTTAACGCCGTGGCAGCATGACCTTCCGGTTTTTCGATGTTTGATATTTCGTTTGTTGATCCGCGTTTTTTCGCACAGTTTCGTGGGGGTGTTGGTTCTGCCATCCACCTCTGACGCTAAGCACCAACCCCAGGGTCACATATTCGAATATGTGACCCTGAAGAGGGCGGAATGGGGAACGGCGATGATGGGGCGGGGAGGGGGTGTCTTTTCTATGTCACGCCCCTTCTGGGCTGGTGCCATTTCTTCTTTCGGGATCTCGGGGCGTTGCCCTGAGCTGGTATGTCACGCCCCTTCTGGGCTGAGCTGATCACCAATCGCCGATAAAGATGAAACACCAAGAACGCCACGATTTTTACCCTTGGCGGTTCAATAATGTTCCGATACCGATAGCGATATCGATTTGGATGGGTGTCTTCGTATGATATCCTCTTCCCCCAAGCTCTGCGTCTGCGCCTCTGCGTTAAAAAACTGAAACCATCCCGCTGCTGCCGAGCGATTACGGTTGCCGCACACATGCCCTCTCCGTTATTCTATAGTCATTGCGCACGATACCCAACAGTGCGCGGCGTGACGACATGTGGCGACTCTTCAAAATCATCGGTTCCATCCTCAAGGGCCTTCTCTGGCTGACTGTTGTTTTGCTGGTGGCCTGCATGGCGGTGCTTTACCTGCTCGAGCGCGGCTTGCCGGCTCCGTTGCTGCATCGGCTTGAAAGTGCACTCTCTAACGAAGACCGTTTCGTGCGGATCGAACGTGCCACCTTCAGCCTGAAACGGGGTGTACAACTTCACCGTGTCAAAGCCTTCCCGAAGCGGGTTGCCGGTCAAGCGCTGGTGTCGGTCGACGAAATCACCGTGGATCTTGCGCTGTCGCCGGGGCTTGACGCCTCCAAACGCATACGCGGCGTGACCCTCAAGCAAGTCGTATTGCCTGACCTGCCGCCGGAACAAGAAGAATCGCAAGAACTCCCTGAGTTGCCCGTCTTAGCGCCCTTCCCGCTGAAGGTTAAGCAGGTTGATGTCCTCGGCATCAAGGCCGATTACCTCACTGCTACCGTGGCCACCTCCGCTACGCGTGTTGATGTCACTGAAGTCGTCGTTTATCTGCCCAACCCGAGTTTTAAATTGAAGGTGGACGGTCAAGTGACGATCGATTTGCAGGCGCAGCGCGTCTACGGCAGGGCGCAAGGTCAGGCATTCCCCGATAATCTGATGCCTCTCTTCAGAATTTTGAAAGCGCGCGGTGCCATTGAACAGATTTCCTGTTTCACCGAGATCAAACGCCCGGTCGACGCGCATTACACCTTTGATGTCGATACCGAAACCACAGACTTTGCTATGCGGCTGGACCTGGATGTCGGCCCCTGTGCCTACCGTACCGTGCCTATCGCATTCGCCAGAGGTACACTCGGTATCTACGGCACCAATATCTACACCTCGGTCGTGATCGATCCGCTCAGCGCGCAGACAGCCGATGGCGCACCCATCCAAGGCCGCCTCGCCTACATCGAAGAGGTTGAGGGGTTGAAGGTCGAAGCCGATACGACGATGCACATCCCACCGCTTTTCACCATCATAAATATTCTCAACGAAGGCGAGCTTGACTGTATCCGCTGCGCGAGACCACCCACGCTTTCCGCCCGCGGTATCGTGGCCCTTTCGACGACGGAGAGCACCGTCACGAACCAATTATCCGGCAAGGTCTCGTTCCCTGCCGGATCGATCCTGAACTTCGAGGCGCGTGAAACAACCGGCGATTTCACGCTTGCGGGATACCAAGCGCGTTTCAGCAATGTCCGAGGCACCTCGCCTAGCGGCGGCGCGATCACCGGTGAGGTCACCTTCGATTTTCCCGACTATGCCGCGACCGCCACTGTCTTCAATGCCGCGCTGGATATGCGTAATGTCGCGCTCGAAGAGATTTCGCAAGCCTTCAATGTCACGAATGACCGTGCCGGTCAGGTCTCGGGTAAGATCCAACTTAACGGGCCACTCGACGAACGTACGATTGAGCATTTGGCCGGCGAAGGGCACGTAACCATCCGCAATGGCGTCATCCATCGCATGAAGATATTCGCCGGACTCACCGACTATCTGACGCGCACCGTTCCCGGTATCTCGTCGCTTGTCGATCAATCGTCGGGATCAATGGATTTCACCATCCGTGACGGCGTGCTACATACCGACAATCTGTTGCTCGAAGGCAATATTTTCAGCATATCGGGAAAAGGCACCTACAACATCGCCACCGACAAACTGGACTTCACGGTCCGCGCCAACATCTTCAAACAAAAGACCATCGCCGGCCGCATCTCTCGCTTGATAACACTGCCGTTTACTCGTCTGCTGCTTGAATTCAAAGTCTTCGGGGAACTCGAGAACCCGGACTGGTCCTACGTTAGCATCATTGAAAAAATCACGGAGGGGCTTGCCAAACCCGAGCAGGCCGACGCCCCCAAAACCGAAACACCTTGACTGTCATGCGATTCATCCTCCACACCTACGGCTGCCAAATGAATGTCCGCGACTCCGAAGCGGCTGCCGCCCTGCTTGAAGCCGCCGGCCATACGCCGGTCCAGCGTGAGGACGACGCCGACCTGGTGATCGTCAACTCATGCAGCGTGCGCGCCAAGGCAGAGGATAAAGCGCTCGGCAAGCTCGGTCTGCTCTGCGCCTCTCGGCGCGATCGTCCGGAGCGGATGGTAGGGCTCATGGGCTGCATGGCGCAACGGTTGGGGCCCGAGATCTTTAAGCATGTGCCGGGTCTTGATTTCGCGGTCGGTACTCGCTGTGCGGGGGCGATCCCGCGCCTGGTCGCCCGTGTCCTTGCCGGCGAAACAGGTCTGCTCGAAGTCTCCGACCTCGACGAAACGCCCGATGTGATCAAAGCCCGAACCGACACCGGCTTTTCCGTGTTTGTGACCATCCTGCTCGGTTGCGACCGGCGCTGTGCCTATTGCATCGTACCCGATGTGCGCGGCTCGGAATACAGTCGGCCAGCTCGCGAAATCGTCGCCGAAATCCGCGCGCTCGTACGTAACGGTGTGCGCGAGGTCACCCTGCTCGGCCAGAGCGTCATGAACTACGGACGCGCCAATTCGGTCTGGGAGGCGTCCGACGCGCCGAGCCCCGGCGGCTTCACGGAACCCTTCGCCCGTCTGCTGGAGGCGGTTGCCACCATTCCCGGTCTGCTCCGTCTACGCTTCACGTCGGGCCATCCGTCGGGTGTCACTGACCAACTCGTGCGCGCCTGCGCGACGCTACCGGCCATCTGTCACCATCTGCACCTGCCGGTGCAGTCCGGTTCCGATTCTATTCTCGCGCGCATGCGGCGCGGCTATTCGCGAGCGGACTATCTCGACGCCGTGCGCCGCCTGCGCACGGCCATGCCGGATTTCGCCCTCACTACCGATGTAATCGTCGGCTTTCCCGGCGAGACGTCCGACGATTTCGAGGCCACGCGTTCCCTGATGAATGAGGCGGACTTCGACAACGCATTCATCTTCAAGTATTCGCCCCGCCCCGGTACGCCAGCCGCCGCCTGGGAGGATGACGTGTCCGAAGCGGAAAAAATGCGGCGCAACCAGATCCTGCTCAAAGATCAGGACGTGCGCGGCGTCGCCACCAACTCCCGGCTGGTCGGCACCGTGCAGGAGGTCTTGGTCGAAGGTCCCAGTCTACGCAATGCCGCGCGTTGGTCGGGCCGCTCGCCCGGCAATAAGATCGTCATTTTTGATCCGCGTCCCGGACTCGACCCCGGCACGTTGGCGCGCGTACGTATCACCCGCGCAGCACCGCAAACCCTCTACGGCGAGGCCCTGCCATGCTGAAGGTCGGCGATACGTTCATTGCCGATGTTGCCACGTTGGCCTATGGCGGTGACGGTATAGCGCGTTACGACGGGCGTGTAATCTTTATTCCCGAAAGCGCCCCCGGTGATCGCTTGTGTGTCCGCGTCACGCAAGTCAAAAAGCGTTATGCGCGCGCCGTCTGCATCGAGCCGCTTGAGCTATCGGCGCTGCGTATCTCTCCCTGCTGTCGCGTGACCGATCCCGACAACGGAACCCCGACGCGCGTGCCGGGCTGCTGCTACGACCATCTTGATTACCCCGCTGAAGTCGCGGCCAAGCAACAACAGCTCGAAGGTCTATTGCGGAAGCTGCCGGGAGCGGATGCACTCCGCTACGAAGCGCCTTTTCATGCGCCCCAGCCACTGCACTATCGCAACAAAATCACATTGCATGCCGAACGCCATCCGGATGGTATGCGCGTCGGTTATCGGCGCGAGGCGTCGCACCATGTGCTGCCGCTGCCCGCCTGCCCGCTCGCTTGCGAGGCGATCAACGCCCTGCTGGGCGAGCTTGCTGCGCAAGACGGCTTCCGCGACCTGCGCGATGGCGATGCCGTTGTGCTCCGCCACACGGAACACGATGGCGCGTGCTGGTGGCGCGTCGGACACATCGCGCCCGATGTTTCGCCGCTCACGGAAAGGTCGCCTGTCGGTCCTTTACAAGTCGCGCGCGATGCCTTTTATCAGGTGAACCCGCCGGTCGCCGATGCGCTCGCACGCACCATGCAGACGTGGTTCCAGTCAGATCGTGCCGCACCTGAAATCGTCGATCTTTACTGCGGTGTGGGTGTCTTCGGTTTCGCCCTGATGCAGGTCGGCGGTACGCGCCTGACTGGCGTGGAGTCCGGACGTACCGCCGTCCGCGACGCGCAGCACAACGCACGTGTGCTGGGGCTGCAAGCTGAGTTCCGTTGCGTAGCATTGGGGCATGAGACGGTCGATCTCGATACGCTCATCCGTACGCCTTCGCAGACAACCGTGCTGATCGATCCGCCTCGCAGCGGTATGGCACCCGGATTGGCGGACGCGCTTGCCGCATGTGCGCCGCGCCGCATTTTTTATGTCGCGTGCGATCCCGCCACGCTGGCGCGCGATCTCGCGGTGCTGTTGCACGGCGGTTACCGTATCGCACGTGCACAACTGTTCGATATGTTCCCGCGCACTGCGCATTTTGAAACGATGGTGGAACTCATCCGTTCCACACCATGAGGCCCACATGATGTATACACCAACTCAACTCCAAGCCATCGCCACACTCGCCGCGCGTCGTGCGGGCGAGCATGTGCTCGCCAATCTGCATCGTCGTGGCGACGTCAATTCGATTTTACGCACCGACATCAAGCACAAGTTGGATGTCGAAGCGCAAGAGGTCGCCACCTCGGTGATTCTCTCCGCCTTCCCCGACCACGCGATCCTGGGCGAGGAAACCTGCGACGCGCCGCTGCCCGAAAGCGATACCGTCTGGATCATCGACCCGATCGACGGTACGATCAACTTTTTCCACGGTCTGCCGTTGTGGTGCTGTTCGGTCGCGGTGCAGTACAAAGAGAAGACGATAGCGGGCGCAGTCTTCATTCCAGAGATGCACCAGCTTTACGAAGCGACCTGCGACGGTCCTGCGCTGTGTAACGGTGCGCCGATCCATGTATCGAATACGGACCAACTCGATCTGGCGATGCTGGCAACCGGCGCGGACAAGTGGGATCTCGGCGCACACTCCTTTAAATTCATGCGGCGCGTGTCGGAGATCGCCCAGCGTCCGCGTATTCTCGGTGCTGCTGCCGTGGACATGTGCTTGGTGGCGGCGGGGCGCTTAGACGGGTATTTCGAGTCAGGCATTTATCTTTGGGACGTAGCCGCCGCCAGTCTGATTGTAGAGCGGGCCGGTGGACGTTGCGAGGCACTCAAAACCTATGACGGGTATCGCATGGCATATTTGGCCACCAACAGCCACCTGTACGATGCCTGCCGTGACGCCCTGCTTCCTTTGCTCTAGCGTTTCCGGTTGACGTTCACCATCCGCAAATCGTAAACTCCCCCTAGTGGTGTGACAAGTGAAACTAGAGGAGTGGTATGGACGAGTGTCGTGGCGGAGTTCTTGCAGTATGGATGTCGATGCTGTCGGTTGGGGGCGACTTTTCGCAACCAGTAAGTTCGGCGCTGATTTATGTTGATGCGGTGGCCGAAGCGTCATGAATCTGAGACGGCGGACATTCATTGCGTCGGCGGCGGCCTCGGCGGCGTCGTTCCGTATCGGCCCGATCTGGGCGCAGACCCCGAAGCGGTCGCTATCGGGCATTCCAGTTGTGGCGGAGTGTGAGACGGTCTTTCTCGGCGCGTCGGCGTACGCGCTGGGGGCGGCCTTCAAAAATCCCGCCAAGACCGTGGTGCTGGAGCAGTCGCTGATGCTGGTGCCTGAGTTTTCGGGTGCCCTGCTGCCCAACGTGCTGACCGCCGCCGAAGGCGAGATCGCGACTCTGGTGCGCGAACGGATCGAGAAGGAGGGGCTGAGCGGCAACGGCCGCTACCACGCGCCGCCGGTGTCCGACGTTATGAGCGCGCTGGTCATGCACCGCAAGGCGAACCTCTTTCTAAATGCCAACGTCGCCGACATCCGGCGAGCGGGTAGGGGATTCGCCGTGGAGATCATCGGGCCGGACGGTTATTCCAGCATTGCCGCGGAGCGCGTGATCGACACCATGCCGACGGCGTGGCGCGACGCGGGCGCGAAGGCGGTCAAGGAGAAGTTCTTCGCCGCTCCCCTTGTCGGCAAGCCCAAGGGGGATCTGGGACGCTTTGCCACCGATAAGCGGGAGGTTGTGCCCGGTGCGCTGCCGGGGGAAAACATCCTCAAGGTCCGGCTTGCGGCGGATACCGACTGGCACAACGCGCGCCTTGCGCTTTACGACGCCTTTGAAAAGATGGTGGCCGAAGATGACACCTTCAGCATCGGCGGCGAGGCGACCGCGCTTGGGCACCTCTATCGCGAGGCCCGCACGCAGGCTGCCCATTTGCCCGGCATCGTCTGGCATCCCGGAGCCCAGTATCCTGATTTGATGAACGCGCTTACGGCGGGGGAGTTATGCTCGAAGTCAAAATGATCGCCGGCAAGCCGGTCACACGCACCGTGGCGGCGATGCCGACACCCGCCGGACACTACGATCTGATCGTTGTCGGCCTCGGGCCGGCGGGGGCCGAGGCGCTGATCGTAGCGGCGGAAGCGGGCCTCAAGGTTCTGGGCGTGGACGTGCGCGCGGCAATGGGCGGCAACTGGACGCTCGGTGCGATCAACGGCGCGCCGAAATGGCCGGGGAATGTGCCGGGACGCTTGGCGTCGCTGGAGCGCGCCGCACACAAACACGGTGCCGAGCTGGCGTACGAGACCTCTGTCGCGGCGGCGTATCGCGACGGACAACGGATCGTCGGCCTGAAAATCCTGCGCAACGGTATCTTCCGCGACGTGACCGCGAACATGTTCATCGATGCCACCGGCAATGCGACGCTCGCTTTGTTGGCTGGCGCGAAGGTGCGTTTCGGACGCGCGGTGGACGGTGCGCAGTTCACCGTTTCGCGCACCTATTACGTGGAACACGCGGATGGCAGGATGGGGCCGGTCTACAGCGGCAAGTGCCGCAGTCCCAACGTGCCGGTGGCGGAGCAATCCGCCTTTGCGACAGAGCTTGCCGCAGGACGCTTGGGGTTCCGCAACAAACGACGTGTGCTGGTGGCCTGCCCGTACATCGGGGCGCGTGAAGAGGCGGGGGTGGAGACGGATGTCGTGCTGTCGTTCCGCGAGTGTCTTTTCGGGCCGCGTTGCGAGAAGCCGGTGTTCACCGCATGGGTGCCTTACGATATCCACCGCATATCCGACCGCGCGTTTGAAACCGAACCATCCGTGAACTGGGAAATCCTTTGCAGGATGTCGCCTTTTGCTTATCCGGTCAGTGTGCCCTATGAGGCGTTGATTGCGAAAGGCGTGGAGAACCTGCTCGTTCCGTCGCGCCACATGGGGATCGACCGCGATGTTCTGGCGGGCTTGCGGATGGTGGCAGAGATGCAGATGTCGGGCAAGGCCGCCGCCGCTGCGGTTGTTGTCGCCTTGAAATCCCGCGTCTCGGTGCGCGACGTGCCGTACGACGAACTCCGCAAGCATCTGGACAGATACAACTTGGCGCGTCCGTTGCGGCAGCCGCACGTCGGCTTCTACTCGAAGAACGAGATCGTGCCGTTTGCCGACGACCAGATCATCCAAGCGCTCAAGCGCGACATCGGCAATGCGGTCTCATGGGTTTTCCATCGCACGCCCGACGACGAAGACCGCTCGTCGTACGCCTACTACAGTTGCTGGGATGTTGCGGAGCGCGGGTCGCAGGAACGCAACAGCGCCTTGCGCAGCAAGCTTGTGCAAGCGATGCATGCCGAAAAAAGATACTCTGCCAACTACGCGACGGCACTCGGCATCATGGGTGATCCGCAGGCGGTGGACGTCCTCTTAGAGATCGTGCGCAATCCCGGCGGCGAGCGCGATCCACTTGTCGATTATGCGTATCCCAACCGGCTCAAGGCGATTTGTCTGCTCGGGCGCATCGGCCCTGCCGAAGCCGTGCAACCGCTGATGGACATCGTTGCCGACGGCGGTGAAAAGTACACTGCGACGCTGCTCAAAGCGAAGGCCTGCGACTATTCGAAGTATCCCGGCTGGGTCTATCCGTTCGACGGCAGGGCGGCGGGTTACCGTTTCGCGGCGGTATCGCTCGCGGTGGTTG
>JAKJHA010000002.1 GCA_022704125.1 Verrucomicrobiota bacterium
CCGCCGGCAGTTGAAATTTAGGATTTAGGATTTAGGAGTTTTTCCTTCCGGCGTTCGCTGTTCACAGGAGCGGCGTGACTGCCACTGGGCAATTGGCACTTGCCCTCCCGGCGATCCGCAAGCCCAATCACGAACGGACGAGCGTCCCCGCGAGTCGCACAACCATGTATCTGGAGTGCGGCGGCAAGCGGTATTCCGCGCGACGCCGCTTTGGCACAGACGGGCCGGAAAGCGGTGCCGCGACCCGCGCACAGCGCGGCTCTTGTCACCGCACTCCAGGATGTGCGCTCGCCTTTCCAGCACGCTGCGTCTCAATGCGTGACTGCTCCTAAAAACCTTCGTGGCTTTGTGTCCTTCGTGTGAGATATCCGCTCCCCCCCCACAAACAAAAAAACCGCGAATCCTTTCGGACTCGCGGTTCTCGAAAATCAAAATGGCGGGGTGGACGGGATTCGAACCCGCGACCACCGGATCGACAGTCCGGTGCGCTAACCAATTGCGCCACCACCCCGCAAAAGTGAACAGCAATGTATCAAACGCTCCGCAGAGTTGCAAGCGTGATTTTTGGGGGATTTGTAATCGGTTAGTGATAGGGGGGAAGAGTTATCGTTTACGGGTACGTGAACGAGTGTGTGCACGGGGTATGGCCAACGTTCACGTTCACAGCGCAGCGGTGCACGTTCACGTTCTCCAAATCGGTATCGGTATCGCTATCGGGTTCGAAATCGACTGTTGCGCCCACGCAGTGGCTCGCAGCGGCAAGTGTAATGATGGCGGCGATACCGATCCCGATACCGATAGCGATACCGATGGTGGCGCAATGGAACCCTGAAACGTATGACCTTCGCACTCCCCTGTCACTAACCGATTACTTGCGGCTGAGGCGGGAAAGGTGTAAGGTATTTGTGTGAATGTATTGAAGTGGAGGATGACGCGGGGTGTGTTCGTTGGCGTAGTGGCTACCGCGCTGTATGGCCGGGCGGCTGATGCGACGAATACGTTTGACCGGATCTATCTGGGGTCGCGTCCGTCGGTATCGGCTGACGGCAGCCGGTTTGTCTTTGAGTGGTGCGATAACATCTGGATCGCGCCAACGGCGGGCGGTACGGCGACCCCATTGCAGAATGGCAACGCGAAGGATGTCTGGCCGGTGCTGGCACCGGACGGCAAGCGCGTGGCGTTCCAAAGCAATCGCGACGGCGGCTGGAAGATCTTTGAGGTGAATCTGGATGACGGCCGGACGCGCCAGCTCTCGTTCCATTCGGAGGGCGCGCGTCCCTACGGCTGGACGGCGGATGGCACGGCGCTGCTGGCGGTTATCGCGCGTGACCATGACGGCGGTCGTTCGCTGGAGCGCGTGGCGCTCCTGCCGACCGCTGCGCGCGGCCCGGAGCAGGTGCTCTTTGATAATCCGGCGACCGAGCCGTGTCTTGCGCCGGATGGTCAGCGCCTGCTCTTTATGATCGGCGGCGGCGACCTCTACCGTTGGCGTGCCACCAGCAGTCAGTCGGCCCAGATCTGGCTGTACGACCGGCGCGACCAGCGCTTTACCTGTCTGGTCAAGCGCACGACCGAGAGCCGCACGCCGCTGTGGACACCCGACGGCAAGGGCTTCTACTACGTGTCGGGCGAGGGCGGCTGCATGAATGTGCGTCACCACGACCTGGCTTCCGGCGACGAGCGGCCGATCACACATTACACGGAAGATGCCGTCATTCACCCCACCCTTTCGCATGATGGGCGCACGCTGATTTTCCGTCGGCTGTTTGACTTCTACCGCATGGACCCGACGCGGCCGGAGCAGCCGCCGGAACGTATCGTGTTGCAGGCGGGCTCCGCGCCATCGCGGCCGGTCTCGCGTCGCCGCTACTACACCGCCTGCTGGAATAATGACGAGGCGGGCTGCGTGGCATTCTGCGACGACGGCATGCAGATCGCTTTCACGACGGGCGGCGATCTCTGGGTGATGGACACGGTGCTGCGCGATCCCAAACTGGTACACGGCGCGACGCGCACGCATGAGCGCGACTGTGTCTTCACGCCGGATGGCACGGCGCTCTACTATCTCTCCGACCAAGGCGACGGTGTCGCGCTATGGCGCGCGGAACGCGCGGATGCCGCCCTCTGCTGGTGGGAGAACACGACCTTCCGCAGGACCGTGCTGACGCATGACGAGACAAACCGCCGCCAGTTGCAGATCAGCCCGGACGGCACGCGCCTCTCTTGGGTGGAGCCGTGTGGCAACTTGGTGGTGGCCGATACCAACGGTGTGGTGGTCACGCGCTGTCGGCGGGCATCGAACGCGGGCACTTACGCCTGGTCGCCGGACAGCCGCTGGCTGGTGGCTTCGCTGGCGGATGACTACGGCAATCTGGATATCTGGTTGCTGGCGGCGGATGGCAAGGCGGCGGATTACAACCTCTCGCGCCACTTCAATTGGGACGGCTATCCGTGTTGGTCGCCGGACGGCAAGCTGGTGGCGTTCGTGGGGGTGCGGCCGGATAACCAGACCGATCTCTTTTACGTCTGGCTGAGCCGGGCCGATGAAGAGCGCAACACCTTCGACAAGGAGCGGGAGGCGGCGCGCGCGGCGATGAAAAAGGGGAGCGGCAAGAAGAAGGCAGAGGACGAGAAGAAGAAGGAGGATGCCGCCGTTACGCCGGTCACCATCGATTTCGATGACCTGCATCTGCGTGTGCGCCGGATCACATTGAAGGATGTGACGCCCGCGCATCCCTTCTTTTCGCACGACAGCCGCACGCTGGCTTTCGAGGCGACCGTCAAGGGTGTCGCGGGCACCTACAAGGTGGTGCTGCCGGATAAGCTGACGCCGGAATTGTTGACGCGTCGGCGTGGCCGCGCACTCCAGTGGTTGGCCAAGGATAACCGGCTACTCTGGTTGAGCGACAACCTGCCTGCGCATTTCGACAAGACCTTTGCCTTTTCCGCCTATCAGGAAACCGATCTGCGCGACTACCAGGAGCTTGGCTTTTTGATGGCCTGGGCCAAGCTGCGCGATTGGTTTTACGATGCCGGTTATCATGGCGCGGATTGGCCGCGCGTGAAGGCGAAGTATCGCGATGCCGCGCGTTACGCGCCCAGCTACTCGGTCTTTCAGCGCGTGATGGCGCTCTTACACGGTGAGCTGAACTCCTCGCATCTGGGATTCACGACCTCTTCGAGCAGCAGGAAAGAGTGGGACAAAACGGCGGAGTTTCAATCTTGGTCGATCGTGACCGCGCATCTTGGCCTGCGCTTCGAGCCGTCGGACGCGGGGCCCGGCTGGCTGATTCGTGATGTGGTGCCGGACGGTCCGGCCGATCAGATCACACTGAAGCTGAAATCCGGCGACCGTGTGTTGGCGGTGGACGGTAAGTCGGTCGGCCCCAAGACCGATCCCGCAGAAGTGCTCAACGGACCGGAGAAGCGCAACATCGAGCTGACCGTGCGTTCCGGCGACCAAGCGCCGCGCCAGATCACGCTACCCGCCGCGACATACAGTACGATCCGTGAAAAGCTCAAGACAGCCGCATTCGAAGCGGTGCGTGCGCGGGTACGCGAGGCCAGCGGCGGTCGGCTCGGTTACCTTAACATCCAGCGCATGCGCTGGGATGACTACTACCGGTTTGAGCAGGATATTTTCGCCGAAGGGTTTGACAAGGAGGGGCTGATCATCGACGTGCGCGACAACACCGGCGGCTTTGTGGCTGATCGCATCTTGGGCGTGCTGTGCGGCAACGTGCATTCGATCGCCGTGGCGCGTGATGCGGCGCCGGCCTATCTCTCCGGTTACTGGGGTCGGCCGGTCTGGGACAAGCCGATCGTGGTGCTGTGCAACGAGAACACGGTCAGCAACGGTGAGATTTTCACGCACGCCATCAAGACGTTGAAGCGTGGTAAGATTGTCGGCGTGCCGACCTGCGGGGGCGTGATCGCGACTTCGGATGTTGCGTTGCTGGACCTTGGTACGCTGCGGTTGCCGCATCGCGGCTGGTTCCTGCCGGATGGCACCGATATGGAGCTGAACGGCACGCAGCCGGATGTGTTGGTTTGGAATGAACCGGGCGACGCGGCGGCAGGCCGGGATCGGCAGCTTGATGCGGCGCTCGAGGTGCTCAAGCAAGAGGTCGCGCGCGAAAAGCAGAATCAGCAGCCGGTCAAGTTGCGGTATGCGCGGTGAGTGCGGCGCGGTGCGCCGGGAGGGGCAAGCGTCCGCTTGCCCGGCGGCGTAAACGCCGCCCACAGGACCAACGCCGCCCACAGGACCAACGCCGCCCACAGGGCTGTAGGAGAAACGGAAAGAAGGAAAGAAAGAGGGATTATGTCAATACACATCGGAAGTAAGCAGTCGGGAACGGGCGGCGCGGTGAGCCGTCGCGGGTTCCTCAAATGCGCTGCCGCTGCTGGCGGGGCGCTCGCGATGCCGACCTTGATACCGGCGTCGGCCTTGGGGCGTGACGGCGCGGTTGCGCCCAGTGAGCGGATTGTAATGGGAGGCATCGGCATCGGCGGGCGCGGCTCGGCTGATCTGGGCCACGGCATTCTGCCTGAGAAGGATACGCAGTTTGTGGCGGTCTGTGATGTGCGCAAGGACCGGCGCGAAGCGGTCAAGCGTATGGTAGACACCAAGTACGGCAATCAGGATTGCGCGACCTACAGCGATATCCGCGAGTTTCTGGCCACGCGTACTGACATCGATGCGGTGTTGATCGCCACCAGCGACCGCTGGCATGCCGCAGCCTCTGTGTTGGCGATGCGCGCCGGTAAGGATGTCTATTGCGAGAAGCCTGGCTCGATGACGATCGCAGAGGGGCAGGCGGTGGTGGATGCGGCGCGGCGTTACGCCCGCGTTTTCCAGACCGGCACCCAGCGCCTGAGCGAGGCGAATTTCACGGTGGCTAATGAATTGCTGCGGCTAGGCCGACTCGGCAAGATCCACACGGTGCGTGCGCATATCGCGCCGTGGGACAGCGCCTACATGAACCGCGCTTGGCTGCCGGCCGAACCGGAGCCGCCGCGCGAAGAGTTGGACTGGGATGCTTGGCTCGGGCCGGCACCGTGGCGGCCTTACAATTCGCGCTATGTCAGAGGCGGCTGGCACGGACAGTACGATTTCCACACAAGCTGCATCGGCGAATGGGGCTCGCACACCTTCGCGCAGTGTCATGTGGCGTTGGGGCTGGGCCATTCCGCGCCGGTCTTTTACGGATATGTGAACAACGAAACCAGCGACGGCATGGTGATGCGCTTTGCCAACGGCGTGGAGATGGTGTCGCAGCGTACCGGCTGGCACGGCTCGTGCGGGGTGCGCTTTGAGGGGAGCGAGGGGTGGGTCGCCTGTGCCGACGGTTATCAGCGGCCGGAGGTCTCGCGTCCGTCGCTGCTGGCCGACTACACTAAGCTGGTCAACGACTATCAGGCACGCACGGGCCGCCGTATGGGACACATGCGCAACTTCCTCGACTGCGTGCGTACACGCCAGCAACCGGTGGCGGATGCCGGGGTCATGCACTACTCGATGGCGGCCGTGCATGCGGCGAACATCGCGATGTGGCTGAAACGCGACATGCGCTTTGACCCGGTCAAGAACGAGTTCATCAACGACCCGGAAGCCAACCGTATGCGTTCGCGCGCGATGCGTCAGCCGTGGCAAATCTAACCTTCGAATGTGAGTCAAGGAGACGTATGAAAACCATTACACATCTGTTGTTTGCGTGTTGTTTGAGCCTGCCGCTGCTGGCGGCGGAACCGCAGTCTGAAGCGGCGCTCATCAAGGTGCTGACCGATGGCGCTTCGACGCACCATCAAAAAAATGACGCCTGCATTGAACTGGGACGCGTGGGCACTCAGGCGGCGGTGGCCCCGCTGGCTGCGCTGTTGGCCGATGACAAGCTCGCCCACATGGCGCGTTACGCGCTGGAGACGATCCCGCACCCGTCGGTCGACGAGGCGTTGCGCGCCGCGCTTGGCCGTCTGCAAGGGCGTCTGCTGACGGGCGTGATCCAGTCGGTTGGCGTGCGGCGCGATGCACAGGCGGTGCCGGCGTTGGCCAAGCACCTCGGCGCGACTGATCCTGAAGTCGCGGCGGCTGCGGCTGTCGCGCTCGGGCGTATCGGCACGCCGACTGCGCGTGAGCCTCTGGTGGGTGCGCTCGGGCGGGTGCCTGCGGCGGCGGAGGGGTTGTTGGCGTGTGCCGAAGCTGCTGTGCCGACCGATGCGTGCGCGTTGTATGACCGGTTGCGTGCGGCGCAAGTGCCGTCGCATGTGAAGATGGCCGCTGTACGCGGTGCGATTCTGTCGCGCGGCGCAGAAGCCGGTCTGCCGCTGTTGCTGGAACAGCTTCGGAGCGATGATCCCGCGATGTTCAGCGTGGCGCTGCGGGTCGGTCAAGAGCTGGTCGGCACCGGTGTCACGCAGGCGTTTGCGACTGAACTGCCGCGTTTGCCTGCTGTCAAGCAGGTGGGGGTGGTTGCGTTGCTGGGCGAGCGCGGTGACGGCGCGGCCGCACCGGCGTTGATCGCGCTGGTCGAGCGTGGCGAGCCTGTGGCGCGCGTGGCGGCCATTGCTGCGCTCGAACGGCTGGGCTGTGCTGCGGCATTGCCGGTGTTTGCGCGCCTGGCGGTATCCAAGGAGGACGAGCAGGTTGTCAAGGCCGCTCAAGCGGCGCTGGTCTCGTTTAGCGGCCAAGAGGCCGACGCCATGATCGTGTCGCTGCTCGATAAGCCGGACAATGCATTGCGCCTGTTGGGGATTGATCTGGCTGGACGTCGCCGCATCGTTTCGGCGGTGCCGCGTTTGTTGGATTTGGCCGCTTCGCAAGATGCGCAACTCGCGGCGGCCAGCCTCAAGGTTCTCGGCGAGTTGGCCGGGGAGGGCGAGCTGAATGCGTTGCTGACGATCTTGCCGAAGACGCCGGTGCTCGAAGCGGCCGAGCGTGCGGTGTCGGCGGTGTGCCAGCGGCTGAGTGTGCTCAAGCCCGGCACGGTTGCGGTGATCAAGGCCGTTTACGGCGTGCTACCTGATGGCCCGCAGAAAGAGGTCACCGCCAAGGTGGCGGAGATGATCAAAGACGGCAAGACGATGCTTGAGATCAACAATGGCTCGTTCGGTGATTCGGCACCGGGCAAGGTCAAGCAGTTCGAGATGACCTACACCATCAACGGCGTGCCGCGCAAAGCTAAAACGGGCGAGGGCGCTACGTTGCGGATTGACGTTGGTGCTGCCGCGTTGCCGCCGCCGGTTTTCAAGGCGCTGACCGATGCGTATGCGCAAGCGAACGGTGCGCCGAAGCTTGCACTGCTGCGTATTCTGAGCAACATCGGCGGCGCGGAGTCGCTGGCGCTGGTGCGACAGGCGGCCGCGAGTGCCGACCCGACGCTCAAAGAAGCCGCGCAACGCGCACTGTGCGACTGGCAGTCGCCCGATGTCGTGCCGGATCTGGAAGCGCTGATCACGGCGGACAAAGCGTCGCGCATCGGCATTCTGGCGTTGCGGGCGTATGTCAAGCTCGTGCCGGCGCAGCAGGTTTCGGTCGAGCAGAAACGCGCCGCGCTGACGCGTGCGCTTGAGTGGGCAACACGCGATGAGGAACGCGCGCTGATTCAGGCCACGCTGAAAGAACTCAAGTAGGTGCTCGCAATCTCCACGCTGTTTAGCGAGCGGCTGATGGCGGTGTTGCCGCGCGGTGCGAACAGGCTGGCCGCGCCTAGCCTGCCCGGCGTCAGCGCGGCCTTGACCGCCGCCGCGCTGGCGCATGCCGCGCCAGCGCGTGTTGCGCTGGCGGTCACGCCCGGTCCGGCCGATCACGCGCGTATTTACGCCGATCTCTGTGCGTTGGGGCGCGACAGCGGCGTTACACCGGAGAGCTTCCCGACGGCTGTGGAGGATGATGTCGAGAGCATCGGCACGCGTGCGCGGGTGATCACGATGCTCGCTGCTAGCGGGGGTGACGGGGCGGCATCGGAGCCGTCGGTGATTGTCACCTCGTTGCATGCGCTGCTCCAGCCTGCACCTGCACCTGACGCGCTTGAAGCGGCTTCGCTGCATCTGCAAGTCGGCGAGCGCTATGCGTTCGAGGATGTGGTGGCGCGTCTTGTTGCGGCGGGTTACGAGCGCAGCATGGATGTGGATGCGCCGGGACGGCTTGCCGTGCGCGGCGGCCTGTTGGATGTCTGGCCGCCAGCCGCGCCTGCGCCGTGGCGTGCAGAGTTTTTTGGCGACGAGTTGGAGTCGCTGCGTACCTTCGATCCTGCCACGCAGTGCTCGACCGACCGCGGTGATGCCGTCTGGTTGCCGCCTTGCACAGAAGCCGCGCTGCCGATGGTGCAGATCATCGATCTGCTGCCGCCCGGTTGCACCGTGCTCTGGTTCGAGCACGACCGTATCCGCGGCGGCACTTTTTTCCCGCCCGATGACGTTGAGGAGCCGCTTTCGTGGGAGGCGTTGCAGACGCGCGTCGCGGAGCGTGCGCCCGCTTGGCAGCTCTACAGTGGCGACCCGCCGCCGGCGCAGACGCCAGCCTTAGAGCTGGAGATCGCGGCCTTGCCGGGGCTGGCCGAGCTTGGTGCGGAGCGGGTGCGCTATCCGGAACTGCTGATGCAGGCGCGCCAGCGTTTGCTCGCCGACTTGAACCGCCGCGCGGAGGCCGGCGAGACGGTGTTGCTGTTTGCAGACACGCCGGGTGCCTGCACGTTGTTGACGCGCGAAGTGGGGCCGGAGTCGCGCATTGAGATTCGCCGCGCCGTGCTCTCCGGCGGGTTCACGATGCCGGGGCTCACGGTCGCCGCGCAACCCGATCTCTACGCCGCCCGCAAGCAGTCATTGCGCCGCGCCGCGCCCGCCTCGGCCGTGCGCGGCGGGCGCGTTGAGAACGCCGCCGACCTTGAGCCGGGCGATCTTGTGGTGCATGTTGATCACGGCATCGGGCGTTTTCTGGGATCGACTGAAATCGAGATTGACGGCCAGCGCTCTGAGGTTTTTACGGTCGAGTACGCGGAGGGCGCCAAGCTACATGTGCCGGTGACCCACGCGCATCTGCTCAGCCGTTACGTAGGAGTCGCCGGTCACCGTGTCAAGCTGCACCGTCTGGGCGGTCGGCGCTGGACGCGCGAGAAGACGGATGCCGAGCGCGCGGTGGCTGATCTGGCCGCTTCGTTGCTCGATACGCAGGCGCGGCGGCAGGTGGTCGAGGGGATGACCTTCAACGTCGAACCGACGTGGCTGCATGAGTTCGAGGCCTCTTTCCCGTATCAGGAGACCGACGACCAGCTCAAGGTGATTGAGGCGGTCAAGCGCGATATGGCCGCGTCGCGTCCGATGGATCGCTTGATCTGCGGCGACGCCGGTTACGGCAAGACCGAGATCGCGATGCGCGCTGCGTTCATCGCGGTCATGAACGGACGGCAGGTCGCCGTACTGGTGCCGACCACCGTGCTGGCGGAACAGCACTACGAGACCTTCAGCGACCGCATGGCCGCGTATCCGGTCAAGATCGCGGTGCTCAGCCGCTTTCAGACGCGCACCGCGCAAAAGCGCATTCTCGCGGATATGCGGCACGGTCGCCTCGATATCGTGATCGGCACGCATGCGCTACTCGGCAACGACGTGGCGTTTCAGAATCTCGGCCTGCTGATCATCGACGAAGAGCAGCGTTTCGGCGTGAACCACAAGGAGAAGCTCAAGCAGGTGCGGCAGGTGGTGGACGTGCTGACGCTCTCGGCCACGCCGATCCCGCGCACGCTCTACATGAGCATGACCGGCGCGCGCGACATGAGCCTGTTGCAGACGCCGCCGCGTGACCGCGTGGCGGTCGAGACCAAAGTGGCGCGTGATTCGGACACCGTCCTGCGTAACGCGATCCGCCAGGAGCTGAATCGTGCCGGGCAGGTCTTCGTGCTCTACAACCGCGTGATGACCATCGGCCTGATGCAGCGTCGGCTTGAGGGGCTTGTGCCCGAAGCGCGGGTCGGTGTGGCGCATGGACAGATGCCGTCGCAGACGCTGGCGCGCGTCATGCGCGAGTTCGAGGCGGGCGCAATCGATGTATTGCTCTGCACCACGATTGTTGAGAGCGGGCTCGATATTCCGCGCGCCAACACCATGATCGTGCATCGCGCCGACCGTTTCGGCATCGCGGATCTCTACCAACTTCGCGGGCGCGTGGGGCGCTCATCGCAGAAGGGATTTACGTGGCTGCTGCTGCCAGAGCACGGGCATGTTGACGAAGACGCGCGCCAGCGTATTGCGGCGTTGCAAAAGCATAGCGGACTGGGCGCGGGATTCAATTTGGCCTTACGCGATCTCGAGATCCGCGGCGCGGGCAACTTGCTGGGCGCGGCACAGAGCGGACACATCGCGGCGATCGGCTTCGGGCTCTACTGTCAGCTTTTGCGGCGCACCATCGCGCGTCTTAAGGGGGAGGCACCGCCGCTGCTGGTGGATGTCGATCTAGACCTTGATTTTATTGAGCTTTCGCCGGGCTCGCTCAATCCGGAGGGCGCGGCCTCGTTGCCTTACGCCTATGTCGAAGACGAGGCGCATCGCATGATCCTGCACCGCCGCCTTGCCGAAGCGACCTCCGTAAAAGAGGTGCATGCGTTGCGCCGCGAACTGGCCGACCGCTACGGTCGGCCGCCGCCGCCGGTCCTGCGGTTGCTGCGTCTGGCTGAACTGCGTGTGCTCGCCGCGCAAAAAGCGATCGGCCGCATCGAAACACGCGGCCCAAAAATCTATTTTTACAAGCAGCATGAACGTTCGCCGCTACTGGTGAATGGCCGTCTGCCGCTGCTCAAAGGCAAAAGTGCTGACCAGCGGCTGGAGGGGGTGTTTCGCGCGTTGCGCGAAACCATTTAAAATTTAGGAGTTAGGAGTTAGGAGTTAGGAGTTTTGCATGGCTCGGCTTTGGGGACTGCCGGTACTGCCGATCCTGCGGGTGGTGTGGCACGGGCATCCTGCCCGTGGGCATGGGCACCCGCCCATGCCGCAAACCCGGCAGAACTAACTCCTAAATCCTAATTCCTAAATGTCAACTCGAGTTTTGGCTCCGCGCCATACGCGGAATCAAAACTCGACGCGTGCGCGTGCGGCTTTTTTCTCGCTGTGCTTGCGCTTTTCGTCGAGCATGCGCGCTTTCTGGCGGCGGGAGCGGCGTCGTTTTTGGCGGCGGATTTTTTCAGCGGCCTGACGGCGCGCTGAAAGCTCGCTTTTCGCGCGCTCTAAAATCTTCTCGGCCAGTTCGCGGCGCGCGAGCCAGCGGTTCGCTTCGCGCGAACGGCTGCGGCCATACTTAATCGTCATGCCGCTGGGCACGTGATAGAGGCGGACGGTCGATGAGGTTTTGTTGGTCTTTTGCCCACCGGGGCCTGAACCCAGAATAAACGACTCCTGAAGGTCCTCCTCGAAGACCGAGGCCAGGGCCATGCGCGCTTTGATTTTGTCTATCGTTTCCGGGCTAAGCAAAAAGACTCCTGACGCCGCAACCGGGTGGGGCACGGGCATCTTGCCCGTGTTTCATGGGCGGGACGCCCATGCCACAGATGGTGCGGATCACGGTAAAAAAATTGAAACCGTGATCTCGATAGTAGCAGAAGCGGCGATGGCCATCAAGTCGCTGCTTGGGGCGGCGTAGATTCGCCTGCCGCTTCACGGGCGGCCTTGTTGCGCCTTCGCGCTTCGTGCGACCGGCTGGCCAGAGCAGCATAATCAATGTCGCGGCGTTTTGCCGCGCCTGTTCCGGCTCTGCCCATGAGGCTCGCGGCCAGTTCCGGCGATGCCGGAATTGCCGCGCCGCATTCTGGACAGATGATGTGGGTTCCTTTTTTCATGATCACTCGCCCAGCTTCGCCAGTCCGTCTCGGTAGCCCTGCCCGCGCTCGTGGCGCGGGCGATCATCTGGGTCGGCATCCGCCGCAGCCAGCCACGTCTCGTGCTCTTCCTGCGTTCCGAATTGATCACCGTAAAACGCACGTCGTAATCCGCGCTCGTAGCCAAGCCAGTATTCCGGTCTATCTCCGGCCGCCAGCATTGATTTTGAGCGGTGTAATTCAGATGTGAAGATGGTTTTTTTATCCATTTTGCTCTCCTCGTTTTTCGTGTTCATTCCGCCTGTTGCTGTTTTTCCTCGTCCGTCGGTTCCTCCAGAATTTTGAGCAGCGTTTTTTCGCTGTACGCGAACTGATCGCTATTGAAAATTCTAGCGTGTTTTTCACCGCGCACTCGGATGCGCGCACCGTGTTTGCGTTGCGCCCGCAGCGCCGCCAGCGGGCTCCTGTGCCACGAAATCGTGTATAGGATGTCCGGTCGTCCGCTGATCATGTTCATGGTCGCGTTCGCAAGCCGTTCGTCCAACTGACACACCTCGTAGCGCGGTTGATTTCTCATTGTCGGTGTCATCGTATCATCCTTTCGTTTATGGTTGCGATAAAAAAGTGGTGCCCGCCGGAATCACCGGCGGGCGATGGTTTTAGAAATCCTTCGGGTAAGCGTGAGCATGGTAGTAGAAATCGTATTCGACTCCTGCTTCCGCCCATGCTTTCAGATCATCGGTAGCCGAAGTGAATAGATAGAATGTCGCTCCGTTTTCGTCGCGGATGGTGGTCCACGTTTCATCCGGTTTCCATTCTATAGCCACGTCGTTGTTGTCGCAGAGGGCTGCGATCATGCCCTTTTTCATTAGTTCCTGCGCAGTATCGCGGTCAATTAGAGTTGCCATGTTTTCTCCTTGTGGTTGCCCGCCGGTGCCACCGGCGGGCGGTGTTGAAGACGTTTAGATGCCCATCTCGCGCAGTGTCTGTGAGGGCTCTAATTTAAGCCCACTTTCTTTTTCCATCTCGGCGATCAGCGACCGAACAATTTCGGGGTTGCCGTCGGCCGGGATTTCCCGCTCGATATCATAGGCGCTGTCAGATCCTTCGCGCATAGCGGCAGGACAAAGCAGATCGCTGGTTTTGGAAGTGATGCACAGAAAAGCTTTGCCGTCTCGAATATCGGCAAAAACGGCGGCCGTTTTCCGGGACGCCGGCTCGTCCGGTTTCTTTTGATCCTTGCCCAGCTCGGCATCAATCTCGGCGAGCCGCGCGAGCAGTTTGTCGCGCTCGGCGCGCAATGCTTCACGGCTATCGGAAGCAGGAGCGTCTTCTGGCAAATTGAAGATGCGGATGTTTTTGTTTTCGGCTATCGCTGCCGCGAGCCGGTATCTGTCCGGCTTGGTCGCGCGCGGGTCACCCTCTTGTTCCCACTTTTCCACTAGCCAGCAAGCAAAACATTTGCGCCCGGCTTCGCTGGCTATCCGTGAGTCTCGCTGTCTTTGTGGGCCGTAAAGCTGTATCTTGCCGGTGTGGCCGCAAGCCCATTCTACTGTTTCCCATGCCATGGTCTTTTCTCCTTTGGTGTTTTCGGGCGAGCCCATCCCGCCCTTTTGTTGCCCACATAATAGCGCAACGTTGCGCTATTGTCAATGGGGCGTAACAACTTTTTTCAAATATTTTTTGGCACAAAAAAACCGCCGTCGGCGGGGGCCAACGGCGGCTCGGCGTGACTGGTTTAAACGGCTGTGTCACTGGTTCGGAACGGTGCAACTTCCGTCTGCGCAGTTGCCGTTCGCACAGGCGCTGATTGCGTTTGCCTCTTCGGACGTCAGCTTTGTCCCGGCCGGGGCGGTGCCGCTGATGATCGACATCAGCTTTTGCAGCGCATCGCCAACGATGCCGGATTGCGGTGATGCGCCGCCGGTACCCGCGCTGCCCCCGCCGACGCCGACGGCGACTTCTGGCCGTGTGTCGGTGGTTTGTGTAGCGGTGGAATCCTGCTTATCCCCGCCGCCGTCCGCCGACGCGTATAGTCCGTCGCCGACGGTGATGTGGATGGTATTGGATGTCCCGAAGATTTCCGCGCGGATGTCGCGGTACGATGCACGGTTGCTGCGGCTGGCCGGGTCTGCCGTCTGGCAGCCGGACAGCATGAGTAGCGCGGCAAGCGCGGTCGCGCCCGCCGTCGTGATAGTTCTGTTTTTCATGGCTTTTCCCTTTTTTAGTTTTGCGTCAAGGCGAGCCTTTTTGACAGCCGCCTTTTTACGCTTGTCCGAGAGTTTTTCAGGTTTTGATTTCATGGGAATCTCACCCTCCGATAATGCGTTTTAGTTGCGTGACCAGTTCATTCCGCACCGCAGCGATCTCTGCCTCGGTCGGAGGACGGCCCTCGAACAACTCGAAGTTGTCGGCGAACTCGGCAAGCGATTTATCCATGATCCCGCGTATCGCGGCCGACCCCTCACCGCCGTCTTTCATCACCTCGCGCGCGGCCGCAATGAAGGTCGCAACGACCGGCTGCGCGTAACACCACACGTATTCGAGCAGCGATCCGCGCGTCTTGCTCTTCAGCCATTGCGCCAGAGCGTTGAGCGCTAGCACGATCAGCGTGATGAGCGCAGTCTGGACCTGCACGTTGTTCAGTAGTTCGTTCATGTGTTTCTCCTGTTGGCCACGGCATCGCGCCGTGGATGAAATCGTCGTTACTCGTTGCTGCGCCGACAGTGATTTATCGCAGATTGCACCTGCTCCATCGCGCGGCAAGTTTCCGCGATCACTCTGGTGTTCGCTTCGATGATCGTGTCAAATTTACTGAACTGTAGCTTGATCAAATAGGCTGTCGTTCCTAAGCTCAGAATGAACCCGAATGCGAGTATGCCGGTGGCGCTCAGTTTTTCGATACGCTCGGCCGCTGTGAACGGATCGGGCATCTCCGTGGCCACCACCAGCGAGACGGCGAAAAGCGACGCGATCAGCATGACGGCAAAAATGCGTATCGCTCCGTACCGCACTTCTTCTTTGAACGATTTTACAACCATGAAAAAACTCCTCTATAATGGCCGAAAAGTTACATCGCGCGGTGGACTCCGAAAACCGCGCGATGCCGGCTGACACCGTGTCCGCCGGAAAATCACTAAAAGCACTAGGGTCGACGCAAGAAACACTGCGTAGCCACACTGCCCGTGCACTCGCTCAAATATGGCCGGATGGCGCAAGCAGAGCGCGACAAGCGTGAAGCATCTAAGCCAGCTCATCGCCGTGCCGACGGCCAGCGCAGCGGGAAACGGCCACGCTTGCCGCAGGCCGGCCGACGCGACCAGGCCGACCAGACCGACAAGCATGACAGCCCGCGTTGCAAGACACCCCGGCTGTACCTGCACGGCTGTGTCGCCGCAGACGATCACGTTCCCGAACGCCTGCATGTCCCAGCCGACACCGGACCAGATCGCCGCGACGGTCCAAGCGTAGATCCTGCAAACAAGCTCCATCATTTGATCGTCCTCATGTTGTCGAGCGGAGGCATGGCCAGTTTCAGCCTCGGCACATCCGGTTCCTCTGCTACCACATCAGGAATGAGATCACGTGCTGTCAACGCGCCGCCGTCCTTGATCATCAACCCGCCATTTGCGGGTAGCCGCGCGTCGCCGGTGATCAGGCGCTCGGCCGGCTGGTCGGCTTCGATGGTCGCGTACCGCGTCGCGCCTGCTCCGGCCGATTTCGCCATCGGTTCAGGAGCACCGCCCTCGCCCTGCGTTGCGGCCTTCGGTTCCATCTTGAACACGCCGCCTTTGATCTGCACCGGTCGGCCGTCGATGATGTAGTCTCCGGTGATGCCCTCATACATCTTGCCGCTCACTGGATCGACCAGCACGACGCCCTCGATCTGGCAACCGTTCGGACCTCCAAGCAGAATCTCATCCGCAGCCGCTATGTACCCGTCCACGCCGACGGGTGGACGGAACGTGTAAGTGTACGCATTGACGGATGTGTTGCTGGGGTAGCTCGTACTTTCGTGCTCTACCCACCATGTCGCGCCGTCGCGCCGCCGACGCAGGTACATCATGACGGCGGGTTCGTCTGTGATCTCTCGCGATGCCTGCACCTCAACCGTCCACGTTCCATCGCCGTTGTTGGTCAGATTTTTCGGCCGCAGTTTGATGTTCTGGTTGCCCGGGTTGTTGAGCAGGTTTGGCCGCAACTGCATCACCGGCGGTTTCCGCGCCGGCCGTTTCACCGTGTTCGTGATCGCGATGATTTCGGTGTCGATCACCTCGACGCGCTCACGGACGAACGTGATGCCGGACAGCATCTCCAGCCACGAAGCCTTCACCGCCTGCGTCCATTTGAGCCACTCTCTTCTTACCCTCATGTAGCGATACACTTGCGGCGGCACAGGCTTGCCTCGCTCGCCGTCGGCCAGCGCGAACGCCGCCGCGCACAAACCACCGATCAACACGGCGCACATGGTCGGGAGCGGTTGCCAGCGGCGACGCCGTATCAGCCATCGCGCCGCGAAAAGCAGCGGGACGGCCGCGAGCACAAACAGCCACGCGGCGAGTTCAAGCTGGCACTGTTCGCAGATCGTCATCGTTACGGTTCCATCATCATGATCACGAGCGGGTTGTTGGTATCCACCGCGAACCCGCCGCGGATGTTCAACACGATGTTTGTTCCGCCCACCACATCGAGAGCTACAATGTCGTAGTTCGCGCCGCCCGCCACCCCTCCGATGATCGGCAGCGCGTTGCCTCGGATCACGAATCCGGTTGCGAGCAGTTTGAAGGAACACTGCCCCCACGACAAAGGGACGGTGGCCGTCACGCGGTAGCAGGCGCCGCCCGTTTTCCCGTAGTCTGCCGGTGTCCCGATTTGATCCGGGAACGTGTTTGTCACCGTGATGCTCTCGAATCCGTTTTCGAGCAGGTTGGTCGTGTGCGTGGCGACAAAATCAGGCATCTGCGGCGGCACCTCGGCGAACCATTGGACGATGTGGCACTGCCTGCCGTCCGCCGTGTCCTCGACGCTGAACCCGACCGTCTCGCTGGCGATGTCGTCCGCCGCGCCGACGCCCCGCAGTGCCGACATCGTGAACGCGATCTCCCATACGCCGTTCGACGTGAGATCCGCCACGTCGTGCCACGCCGCGCTAGCCCGGTTGCTCGACGTCACCGCGATCGCGAGCGCCTGAGTGGCCACCGCGTCGGCCTGGATGATCGCCGCCTCTGCCTCGCGGAATTCCTGCATCGTGGGCACCACGCCGAGAGGATGTATTGTGCCAGATACAAGATTGCTGCCGCCGTCGCCGAACACCGCGTCGTGAACGGTCAAGTCAAACCACCCGCCGCTGATCTGCCCCTGTGCCGCGCCCGCCGCGATCAACGCCGCTATCATGAAAATGATTCGCCTCATTGCACCGGCTCCCATGCTGTCGTGAGTAGGTTCGTGTCCCAGTACTGCCGGTACCACACACCATCACGCAAGATCATGGGTACGGTAATGTCGGCGATGGCTGATGTGAGATCGGGGACGGTGACGATCATGGAAAGATCATATACCGCAACGAGATTCGTAATCATCACATCGCGCGGCCCGATCGTCAGCGAGCCGCTCCCCGATTGCGATCCGTTTGAATTGTAATATGCGTGGGGTACCGTCCACGGGTAGTCGGGCGGCAGGCTCGGGTTCATGTGGGTGGGGATGGAGAGCGGCACGTAGGAAATAGCGAAAAACGGATCATCCTGATAGCAGATAAAATTCGCGTCCTGGCTGTTGAACGTTGACAGCGGCGCGCGCGCCGCGCCGCTGAACTCAACGACCGTCCCGTCCGGCCGCATATAGCCGAACTGATCCGACACCGAATAGTAGACTAGATTCGTCGGATATACGCTCCACACGCGACCTGTGCCGCCGTCGATAGTGAAAAACCATGCACTGTCTTGCGACGCAAGGGCGGTGAACTCCAGCGCAGCGAGGGCCTCGGCGAGCTGCACCTGCGTGAGCGCACCGATCTGGCCGGGCGTGATACCGTGGGGGTTGTCCCTTCGCATGGTGTGCGCATGCGCTTCGTCCAGGCGATTGCTTTGCGGACCGATCACCACCTCCGCGCGATCGGCCGTCACGTCGGCCAGCAGCGTGATTTTCGTATCTCCGTGCGCGGCGGCAGCGGCAATGATGCAGAGTGCAGTCAGTATCGTTCTCATGGTGTTTCCTCCCGTATCCAGAGTGAGTGTTTACCGTCCGCTTCAGGACGGGCGTAGATGGTGTTTTTTAACTCGCTTTGCAATGCCACCCTATCTACACGCTGTGTTTTTATGGTCATGACTTCCCGGGAGAATAAGCGTGACCAGCCGAACCAATCGGTTGCATAGATTCCATCAGTTGCCGATGCTGTTCCCCAAAGCGCACCGATGTCTTCGCCCAACCATATCTCGGTGTGAATCGGTGCGTATGGAGGCTCTGATGTGCCGGAAATGTATCCGTGTGGAGTCTCGATGTAAAATTCAGGAGGCAGGGGGAACGACAGCCCATCCAGCACCGATGTGGTCGCCGGTGAGATGGAATCGGTGTAGAACCAGTTTGTCACGGCAGTTGGGCCGACCAGCCACACGCTACCGGTTGCATCAATCCAGCGGTCTCCATCAAGCGTGGCGATCCTGTCCGTTGCCACTACAACGTCACCGGTTTTTCCGTTCACACTTGTTACGGGGAAAACAACCGCGTCGATTGCAGAAGAGATTTCTTGATCCGTCTGCGATCTGGTGTAGTAGTTCACAATGCCAGATGCCAAAAAATAACCTGCTTCAGCATGGTTGCCCCAAGAGTGCGCCAAATCCCAACGGTTGGTGTTTTGCTCGATGTTGCCTATTCTGGATTGCAGTGGACCGACAACCGCCGCGACCTGCTGCGTTGTTGCTGCCGCAGATGCGATTGCGAGCGCCTGCGTTGCGACGGCGTAGGCGCGATCCCCGACGATCCATTCAGCGGGGAGCGACGTGCGCGCCGGGTTCAGCCGCACCACGGCCGCGCCGCGCCCCCACTCTTCGATCCGCCCGTCGCGCGCCCCGAGGATGATCGCGTCGTATCTGCCGTTGGTCGGCGCCGCCGTCGCCGCGAGGTCCCATGTCATGCGGCCGTGAACGGCCGTCACGTTGGTCAGCGTCATGCCGCCGCCGTCGCCGCCACGGTCGCCGATCCACAGGAGTCCTGTCCAGCCGGTCGGGTCAAACTCCGCTCCGGCCGACAGCAGGTTCGCGCGTACGGTTACGTCCGTCGCCTCGGTGACCGTCAGCGCGAACGGACGCGCCGGGCGTTCGAGGTCGAGCGTGATCTGCTCGACGCGCCCGGCGTTGATCGATAGGGGAATGATGGCACACGTCAGAAAGAAGGCAATCGCTCTCATGGCAATGGCCGGAGCGTCAAATATCGGTTTGCAGCTCCAGCATCCCTGTCGGTTCAACAGGATCAGGCGGTTCGTATATTTCTTCCGACCATGATGCGTTATCGTACTCCTCCTCTAAATTATCAAACCCAAGCGTAGAGATGTCGTTGCCGACTACTACCGAGACGGTGGCATTTGGATCAAGCGCCCCGAGAGATACATCGCCATCTGCGCCATATGCCCAAACCTCATTTTCAGCCATTTTACATCACCTCACGAAATATATGCGTACACCTTGGCGCCGAGTGCGGAGGCCATACTAAGTTGGAAATTGGGAAGATTGAACGGCGTTGCTTCCGTCCATCCCATATGCACCCAGCACGTCCCGTCGCTGCCGACGGCATTCGTGTTGAAATCCCAGTTGGTCACGCCGACATTCGTAAGCCGAGGATAGCAATTGGGCTCATATTTATTTGTTACAACAACCAGTTGTCCGGTGCTGGAATCTACATACATCAACCCGACCGTCGATCCAGCAGATACGGACGCGTTGGTCAATGTGTTTGCCATGACCTGCACACACGAACCTGAACTCATGAACGCATGGATGTTTGAGGTAAGGTTTGGAGAAAACAACATCCGTAACGCCTCTCCCCATTGCAATGTCCCATAATTGCCGTTTGCAGAGTTGTGTGTACAGACACCTGCACCGTAAAGCTGCACTCTTATTTTTGTGACGACATTTCCTGATACTCCCAATGGTACTTTGTACCGGAATGCTGACAGAGTTTCCATTCGTGCCCACAACTGGTGGCTGACCTGACTTTCAGGCGACCTCTGGGCTCCTTGATAGATGATAGGGAAACCGTAATTTGCAGATTGCCATGTCGCATTCCGAACGGCGTCGACACAGGCACTATGTATTCCCGAGTTAACTCCCTGATAATATCCGCTCTCTGCGTATACGCCAACACCTCGAATGTCAATAAGTTGCATACGAACCCATCCGGGCTTGAGAATCAATAGTCGGCCGGAGTCTCCAGAACGAATTAAATGGCCATCAGGGGCACGAAGCAGATGTCCGTTAGTTGCCATAGTTATGTCGCTATTATGAGTGAACTGGGGACTTCAACGGTAAACCTGCCTTCAGAGCTTACGGCTGCCAAAGCACCCATCGCATTAAACTGAAATTGCCGGTAGTACGCATCGAGCCGTGGGACATCCGCCGTGTGGTCGTAGCGTATGCGAGTTAAAACAGTGATGTTTAACGCTTCCTGGCCGTCTGATTGCCAACTTAATTGGCTGGTGTTAACTCCGCCCTCATTTTGCGCCAACAAATCCTTCGTTGAAGTGCCGTAAAAAAATGCCGGGCCGATCGCGTGGCGGTGATCGGCACGGGAATAATAACTTGATGTGCCGGCTTCTCCGGACGCCCCCCCCGTCAATGACAAAGGTGTGACGTTCGATCCGTTAAATTGATGCGAATGGTCGCCGCGGGCGTATTGAGAGCTTGATCCGGGCGAACCACCATCCCTTGGCGGCGTGTATGGGTAATAGTTCCCGGGGTGCTGGTGATCGCCACGCGCTGCCAGCGGCGAAGAACCGGCGGATCCGTTTCCGCCGTCCGCAGGCGGCGCGTTGTTACTCAGCTCGATGTCCGGAGCGGGAGGAATCTGGATGCGCCACGGCGTGTCACGGCCGGGCTGCGCGTTTTTCAGGATTTGCGGATGCGTCAATCCCTCGACTTCTTCGATCACGATATGATTCAGGATGCCCGCAACGGTCTGCATGATCTCCGTTGTGATCATGTCGCGCAGCGGCGTTCCCGGTTTGAATTTTTCAGGCAGGGGAAAAGACATCGGTGCTCTACTCCTATAGCGGCGGGTTCCACGCCGACCACGCCGACCACGCGGTGGTTTCCTGTGTCGTCTTGGTGATCTTGTACGCGCCGGCATCGTTCTGCCTCGATATCTCGACTGTGACCACGGTGCGCTTGCCGTTCCCGTCGATTGAATCGCTGCTCATTGTGCTTGCAGATGTGTTTGCCGCAGCCTCGGTCATGCTGCGGTACTCGACAACGGTCGTGGTGATCTGCCGCGAACTGTAGCGCCTGTTTGCGCCGGCGTTCGCATACTGATACACCGTTTCCACGATGTTGCGCTTGCTGATCGAAATCGGTGCCGGTAGTGTCGTTAGCCATCCCATCGTTGCTCACCTCATTTCGATGTCAGGAGGGTCTCCAGCATTTCCCTGAGCCCCTCGGTGTTTGCCGCGATCTTCAGCAGCGCCTGCTCTGCCTTTGCCTCTTCTTCGCGCGCGAAGATCACGCGGCGCACCGCCTCCTGTTCGGCGCCGAGGCTGCGGCTGCGCCAGTTGGTCATGCGCCGCAGGCGGTCTGAATCTTTCTCGAACTGCACCTGCGCCGCCGCCTCGGCCTTCTCTTCTTCGAGCTGCGCCCGGAATGATTCAGGATCGCGGTACCACCGCCACGCCTGCTGCGCCGCCGCCTGCGCGCGGGCTAACCGATCAGATGCGCGGGATTGTGCCTCGGACGAGACGGCTATCTCTTTGCGGATGTTGTTGACTCTGACGCGATGTTCGGCTTGGGCTGCCTTGATCGCCGCCCGCTCCCGTTCGGCTGCTTCTTTTGCCGCTGCTCTACGCATCAGTTCGGCTTCTCTTGCAAGCTGCGCCTCACGTTTTTTGGCTGCAGCTTCTTCTGCTTTTAGCCGTTTCTGCGCCTCTGCCTCTTCTGCTTTTAGCCGTTTCTGCGCCTCTGCCTCTTGAGCTTTGATCGCGTCTTCATTTTTCTTCTTGATAGAGCCGGCAAGTTTAGCTTCTGCGAGAATCAGGTCATCAGCCGCCTCTGCCGCCGTTTCTGAAACTTCGGCAAGCGATTTTTCTAGGAGTGCGACCTTTTCATCCGCGAGCTTGCCTGCCGTGTCGACATTTTCTTTGCGTGTCTCCCAGTCTTTATCAGATATGCCTTCTGGACGCACAAGGCTTTGTGCTCTACTTCTGGCCTGCTCTTGCTCACGACGCGCTTCATCGAGTTGTTTTTGAGTTTCTTTGACGCGGCGATCCGCCAGATTCTTGAGGTAGCTGGCTTCATCCCTGCGAATGGCGGCCTCTTCTGGGCTGATGCTGGTCTTGTCTGCATTCAACATGCCCACCTTAAAATCTGCAGCCCTCCGAAAACGCCGTTCGTCAGCATTATCCGCATCCCTTGCTTGCCGCAACACCTCTTTTAGTTCTCGGATGTGCCCAGCGATATATTGTTGCGCCTGTTTAGCGCGCTCGGCGACCTTTTCCCATGCGTTGGCCAGCCGCTGAGTGGGGGAGATCCATTCGTTTATCTTTTTGCCGATTTCCCAGCCAACCTTAAACGCCAGCATGACGAGGCTGATCTGCGCGCCCAGCCCGGCCATGGCGTCGCCCCACCGGCGTGACGCTTTCTCTCCGGCGTCGACCATTTCTTCGACGTTCTTCCGCGCCGAATCGGTGCCCGCGCGGGTCTTGTCGATCACGCGGATGATGTATTCAAGGACTTTATTGCTCACTGTCGGCTTCCTTGTGCGCTTTGATGATCGCAGCTTTGGCAGTGGCGAGATCCTGTAGCGCGGCATCGATCTCTGACAACATGCGCGGCGCTGGACCGCCGGCTTTCGCCGCGACTACCGCGCGCGCTTTCAGCCATGCGCTGACCGTGCCGTCGCGCGAGATGTCCCACAGCCAGTGGTCTGCCGGAAGTCCCGTGATGACCTCAAGCTCGCGCACGATCTCCGGCCAGTTGGCGCCCGCCGGTTCGGCCGGTTCCTGTTCGTCTTTTTTCTCGGGGGACGGCGGCAGCAATTCGTCAAGCGCCGCCTCAAGCTCGGGGACGGTGCATGTCAGCCCGGCGGTCCATTCGTCGATCAGCGCGTCGGCGAACTCCCTTCCTCGCGCCGCCTGCCGCAGGGCTTGCGCGTCTCTCGCGTGCGCCAGCACCCATGCCAGTGCGAGCGTCCCCCGGCGGTTGTCGCCGCCGTACCACCGCTGGAGCCTGTCTTCGATAAAGATGCCTGCGCCTATCGTGACCGGCCAGAGCCAGACATCGGACACGCCGGCCCGCACGGGGAGTCCGCACAGGTCGGCGCGGTCGCCGGCCGGGTGGAGCACCCTGTCGCAAAGCTGCACGATCCAGAGCGCCTCGCTCAGGTCCGGCTCGATGCCCCAGCGCTCGCGCAGTTCGCGCAGGTGCTGTTCGGCCATCGGATGAACGGTGGGCTTTGCGGTCACGGTGATCAGGTGTCCTTGGAGATGTGGCGTGTCAGCGAGACGGTGCGGGAATCCACGGCCGTGTTGCCGCTCGTTTCGCCGTCGCTGGTCATTGTCCAGTCGGCGTGGATCGTCAAATCTCCGCTCGCGGGAACGCCGGTGAACTCTGCGTCGAGCGTTTCCACGCCGTCGTGGTTTTCTCCGGCCAGCCAGTTACCCGTGCCTCCCTGCTCGTCGACGTGGGTGCAGGCGAGACCGAACGACAGCGAGCGCATGCCGATCCCTGCGGCAGACATCGCGAACATGACCGTGTCTGCCCCGTCGCTGACCGAGGACGGTACTCCGAACTGGGCGGGGAACACAAGGCCGGTCGTGTATGTCCGGCAAGAATCGGCCGCGTGCGTCGCGCCGTCGTCGTGCTTGTGCGCGTTCACGGTCAGCGTCGGCCAGTCGGTCGGCGAATAGGCCAGAGCGACGCTGTCGATGTGGTAGCCGCCTGAAATAGTGCCTGCGGAGGGGAGCGACAGGTTCCCTGTCGCCGAAAAGCATTTGTAGGTCAGCGAGACGGATTTGCGCTTGTTGTATTCCTGCTTAGCGACTTCGTCGCCGTCGGCACCGAGGCCGCTTGCGCGATCTTTCTGCGTACTGGGGGCGGCGGTCTGGATGACCCACTTCGGATCGTTTTCGCCGAGTCCCAGCAGCGTGTTGATGTCGATTGCGTCGGTGGGGCTGAAAAAAACTGGTTTTGTGGCCATAGGGTTTCTCCTTTCCTATGGCCGCGCCGTCAAGCCATGGCCGTGACGGCGTTCGCCTTGCCGCCGGTGGCGAACACCAGATCGAACGTCAGCCGCAGCCCCCACACGTCAACCGGCTGCTTCTCGTTCGGCACCTCCACGGTGGTCAGCGTGACTTCTCCGATCCCGTTGACCCGGAACAGCGCGATATTCGACAGTTCATCCTGTACAAGCGGCAGACCGGCGATCACGCGCATCGCCCATTCCTGGCAGCGGTCGCGGTTCAGGTACGCGCACTCGGCGTAGTAGGGGATGCCGAGGGACGGGAGGTCGCGGGCCAGCAACACGCTCTCTCCTATGTTGGTCACGTCTAGGCTCGCGAAATGCCAGGCGTTCAGGATGCCGGGGTTGCGCCCGAGAAAGGCGTCGCGGTTTTCAGTGCCGCCTGCGGCCGCAATAAGCGCCTCGAACGCCCTGCGCTCCGCTTCTGTCCATGCCGTCTCGAATGATGCCGGGTCAATCATAGGTTCACCTTTTGCATTTCTTCCGCCATGATCGCGTCGATCTCCTTGTCCTTGTCTTTCAGCGCGCGCTCGATGAACTTGTGGTCGGCCTTCGGCCCTTTGTTGATGGTGCCGGGGCCGCGATTCTGCCAGCTCTTGCCTTTTTCGTCGTGGATGCGCTTGGCGTAGTTGTAGCCCTTGGCGCTGCGGCATTCCGCGTTTTCGGCTACGAAGACGCTCCCCTCGATCCGCGGCGCCGTGATCACCGACATCGAGATCGAGCGCTCCAGCGCTCCGGGCTTCCGCCGCGACGTGGCCGTGGGCTTCTTGCGTTTTGATGTGTTCTTGCGCGTCTTGCGCGTGTCCCTGGCGGCCTGCGCGTCGGTCGGCGAGACCGGCGCGTATTTGACGGCCGTGCCTCTCACCAGCACGGTCGCCTGGTAGACGCCGTTCCCTGCCGCCGCCCGCGCCGCCTGCGGCAGCCTGTCGAAGGCCAGCATGATCTCTTTCACCCCGTTGACGGTCACGCTCATGCCTATGGCCGCATGGTAAAACAAAAAAACCTCCCCCGCCTGCGGCCAGGCGGGGGAGGCCAGTGAAGGAATCAACACGACATGCGAGTGTCGGTGTGTACAGTGTGCAACTATGGCCGGCGCGTCAAAATCAAGGGGGGCGGAACGCGGGGCGGAATTTGTCAAAATCAGCGGTTGACGCGGGGGGCGGATAAATGCTACCTTGACACTGCTACGGGAAAGTCTCTGACTCCCCGTAAGGGGCGATCCGGTAGCCGTGCCAGGCTGCGACCGGATGTTGCTGGGGGGGGACGGCACAGTCCCCCGTGTCCATGGAAGGGGGCGCGAGTCTAACCTTCAGGCGGGACCACGAAAGGGGGCCCGCCATTTTTTTTTACCTGACGTAGACCAGCGTCCCTTTTCTCCAGTGGTTCAGGCTGCGCTCGTTCGTGTGCCAGCTGTAGATGTGCCTGCCCCTGTGGTCCACGACATTGACGACTACGTTGCCACCGGTGCCCTTTACGAAACGGATATATGTCTTGCGACCCGTCTTCCGGTCTTTCCAGATTTCATGCGGCTTTTCCACCGTTGCCTTCGCCTGATCCATCTCGGCCAAACGTTTCTTGATCTCGCTTGGCTTCCTGTCCGGTTTCAGCAAGTGCTTGAGCGTCACGGCGTCAAATGCCAGCGTTTCACCGATTGGATTATCGACACTCTCACCGGCGGCGATGCGTGCTCTGGCATCGTCTGCCGATACAAGCGGCTCGCGGTCGTCGGCCTTCATGGCCTCCCCCTTTTCGAGCCCCATCGATTTCCAGTCGCCGGTCTTCCCTACCATCTGTTTCGGTGTTGGTGTCGGCGTCTGTTTCGGCTCCGGCTTCGGCTTCGGTTTCGGTTTTGCCGCCGGTTGCGGAACCGGTGGATGGGGTGTGTCGCCTCCACTCTTGGACAGCCCGAGCACCCGCAGGATGTCGTCGGCGCTTGGGTCGCGCGGTGTCAAAATCCGCCCCTTGTAGACCGTCCCCGGCTGCTCCTTGTTCCGCGCCTTCTCAAACTTGGGGATGCCGCGCTCCCTGATCGCGTCGAGCTGCTCCGGCGTGAGGCGCCGCGCGGCCTTCGCCGCCTCGTCCGAGAAGGTGCCGCTGCGGATGGCGCGCTCCAGCCGGTCGGCGGTCACGGCGCGCCTGGCGTCCTCGGCGCTCATCCCCTCGGCCGTGTAGCGCGCCTCGTCGATCTTGTCGCGCTGCCTCTGCATGAATTCGCGGTCCGCCATCTGGGCGGCCGAGGGCTTGCCGAGCTTGGACTGCCGCTCGATCTCGGCGGCGTCGATCAGGCTGTCCACGGGCAGCGGGCGGTGGACGCAGTTGGGGTGGAACATGCCGGCGGCGCGCGCCTCTTCGTAGGTCGGCCACTGCCTGGACTTGCCCGTCATTAGGATGATGCGCCCTTCCCACGCCGCGCACACCGGGCATTCGCCGTCGCCGACCCGGTTGATCTGCGCCAGTTTGAAGCCGTGGGCGGCGAGGGTGTCGATCTCGCTCTCGATGGCCGCGCGCTGCGCCGTGGTGCGCACCAGCATCTGGAGGTAGCGCGCGCCCTCCCACTGGCGCCCGGCGCGGTCGGTGAAGCGGTACGCGTCGTCGTCGTCGGCGAGCTCGTCCCAGCGGTCGCGCAGCGCCTTCTGCATCTCGTTGGCGGACAGCCCCTCGACGGCGCCGCGCCGGAACACGTCCACGACGGCGAACCGCAGCGAGGACACCGCCTTGGACGTCATCTGGTCGGTGAACACGGCGGCGAGGCTGCGCTCGTTGCTGGGGTGGATGATCTTGAAGTAGCGCTCGGCGCGCCCGGGGTCGTACGCCGCGAGTTTCGCGCGCGACGGCGGCATGTCGGCCAGCGCCGCCTCATGCCCGGCTTTCGCGGCGTACTCGGTCAGTTCCTTGATGTGCGCGTCGATGCCTTCGGCCAGCTCCCTGTACTTCTCTTCGATCTCGGCGTACAGTTCCTCGCGTTCCTTCGCGCTCGATGCCGTCTTTGCCTGCGCCGCGGCCAGCGCGATCATCGCGCGTACTTCTTTGCGGGCGCGTTTCAGTTCGCGCATGAGATCGGCCACCGTACGCGTCTGATACGCGCGTAGCTTTCTGAGAGGGGGCGGGAGGTTAGACGGCGCTGCCATGATCACCCCCTGATCACCGCGCCGCCGGTCATCCCCAGCCACCGCAATGCCTCGGGTGCGTACACCGATGCGCTTGTGCCGCGCACGTCATCCGTGTCCGGGCGTCCGGTCAAGACCGGCACAGGGTCGTTGCCGTCGGCGTCGGCCACCTGCCCGTTCTCCAGCATCCACAACGCCTGTTCGTACACGGCGTACTCGTCGCGCGTCCGGTCGCCCTCTTTGTAGGCCGGTTCGTTCTCGTCCATCGGGCGGCCGAGGCCGCGCGCCAACACGCGCCGCGCCGCCGCGATCGCGCCTGTCCTGTGCGCCTGTCCGAACGCCGACCACACGGCCGCCTTGTGGTGGTTCTCTGAACCGAAATAGATTTGCGCTCTGTCGAAAGAAATCATGGTGCCTCACAAAAAAGCCGCCCCGTCACGGGGGGTCCCATGCCGGAGCGGCGCGTTCATTGGGGAGTTAATTTGGTTACCCGCGCTTCTTGCCCGTCGGCGCGGATTTCTCCGCGTCCGGATCAGGGTTCGTTTTATCCCCGCCGGGCGGGGGGATGGGTGGCTTGTCGCCGTCGGCAGCGAGCTGCTTCGGCAGAACGGCGGCAACGGCTTTCGCAAGCGCCGCGTCTGCCCGGTTGCGCGCCGCCTGGCAGTGCGACCGGTAGAGTGAGAGTGTGTCGTTGGGTTTCTTCTCAGCCATGGAAGCCTCCTATTTTCGAGATCCGTACAGTTCGCCGACCACCTGCAAAGCGCCGTTGGTCGCCGTGCTAAAGATCACGCTCACCGGTTCGCCGGGGTAGCAGTACTGCGTGAACAGCGACGCGAGGTTCGTGCTCACCGCTCCGGACGTGAGCGAGATCGCGCCGGCCGTGTTGGTCTGCACCGTGCCGTCGGCCCGCTGGTGCAGCCAGCGGACGGTCACCGTCCCGTTGTCGGGATAGGCCGCGTCCACGTTCAGCCAGATCGGGCGCGAGGTGTACCGTTGCGACAGCGTGAAACTCACGACCTTGTTGGTCGGGATCAGCTTGTCGTTGCATACTACGTCGCTTGCCGCCGGTGCTGCTACCACCGTGTTCACGTAGCCCGCGACGGCCACAAGAAACGCCAGAATCAGGAACATCTTTTTCATACAATTCGTCTCCGTTGGAGTGAGAAAAGCGGGGCGCGTCCGGAATTGGCAGACGCCGCCCCGTGCGGATTACGACGCCGCGAGCTTGCAGCGCAGCTTGACGACGCGGATTTCCTTCTTGTCGTACACACGCGACCAGTTGGCGCCATCGGCCAGCTCCGCGTTAGTGGGCGTCGCGCCCGCAGGCACCCCCTGAGCCGGATTCCATTTAATGCCGCGCAGGTGCGAAATCCACGCCTGCCGCGAAACAACCAGATCCGTGCTTGAGAGCGGAGAGCGTCCAACCTCGAACGGTCTTCGCGACGGCACGGGGTTCAACGCGACGGCGCCTGCGCCGAACAGGTAGATGTCGGCGACCTTGGTGGTCGGGTTGTAGGGGCATCCGTCGTCCATCACGATCTTGCGGCCGTTGTAGGTGGGCAGCGTGGCCGGAGAATCGGCCGGCTTGAACAGGTTGCCGGTATTGCCGACGTTCAAGGCCGTTTCGCACATCGAGTGCATCGCGATCGCCGTCAAACCGCCCTTGGCGTCGCCAAGCAGTTGAGCCGCATACAACAGCGTGTCTTTCGACAGCAGCGCGTCATCTCCGGTTTCGCCGCTGATGTCGAGCACAAGGTCGCTGTCGTTTTCGGCGACGTTGTTCGCGAACACACCCGTCAACTGGGCGAACAGCGCTTTCTGGCGGCGGCGGTTCCAATAGTTGGCGAGTTTGTCGGCGAGGGTTTTCATGGGATCGTCGCCGGCGATCTCGACCGCCAGGTCTGTGACGCCCCATGCCTTGCTGCGGCGCAGGATGACCGCCACGTCCTGCCCGGCGGTCAGCGGGCTGACGCCGATATCCTCTCCGTCTGGAGTCACTTCGTCGTCGCCGTCGAGCGCGTTCCAGAACGGCAGGTTTACCGTCTTGCCTCCAAATCCGGCCTCGGCGCACAACGCCGCGATGCGCGTGTCGACCGCCGCGATGCCGGATTGCACCAGCGCCGAAAGCTCGGTGACGGCGCGGTGGAAATACAACGCGAATGCGTTGTTGAATACAATGTCCTGTAGTACTGTTGCAGCCATAAAGACCTGCTCCTTTACTCAAGTTTGACGCCGGCCTCGGCTGCGAGTGCGCGCGCCTTGTCCGGGTCTTTTTCGAGCAGCGTGACCTGCTCGCTCAGATTGAACGTGTCCTTTGCCCACGGGTTTTTGCCCGACTTGTCGCTGTTCGCCGGGTCGCCGGGATTCACGCCGCTGCCGTTGCCGGGGGCAGTGATGATGCCGGGGTTCTCGGTCTTGAACTTGTCGAGCGCGCCCTTGAGCGCCTCTTGGTTGGTGATGTCGATTCCGGAGAGTGTCGCCTCCAGCATCTGGTAGAACAGTGTCTCGGATACGGTTTTCGGGGCGAGCGCGATGCCCGCGGCCTTCGCCGCGTCGCGGATGGTCTGCGACCGCTGAACGGCTGCCGCCTTCTGCTCGGCGTCCGCCTTGGCCTTCTCCAAACCCTCGATCTTCGCCTTGAGTTCGGCGAACTCGGCGTCGCGTTTCTGGTCGGCGGTCATCTGCGATTTCTTCGCTTCGTCATCCGCCTTCTTCGCCTCTTCGGCCTTCTTTTTCAGCTCGGCGTTTTCCGCCTTCAGCGCCGCCGCTTCCTCTTCGGCCTTGCGCCGGGCGGCCGCCGCCGCATCGTTCTTTTCCTTGTCGGGATCGTACGTTTTCAGGAAAGCTTTCTCAGCGTCCGTGAGTTCCTCTCCCTTGGCAAGTTTGGCGAGAATGTCCTTGATGTTCATGAGTTTCTGCTCTCCGTTGTCGCGCGGAATACGCCGCGTCGTTTCACCGCAGTAGACACGCCCTGCGGAGCCGGCGATTGGGTAATGATGGCCTGTGCGTCAAAAATCGAGGCCGCCAACGTCGGCTTCCACGGACTGCTCTTCTGTGATGTCCTTGATCTCCGAACGCGCCTGCTCGATAAGGTCCTGATCGTACCCGCCGCGCTCGGAGATGATCCGGAGCGCTGCCAGAAGTACGATCTTGCGCATGCTCAGCGTGATATCCGGCAGATTGCCGATCATGGCGATCGCCGCGCTGTCGGACTCCACATCCACCACGTCAAACGATGTCGGCCATACCGGAGTGTACTTCGCGAACGTCGGGTCAACCTTCAGCGTGATTTCCACCAGGCGTTCCTCTGCCGCCTGCATGATGATGGCGCGGTGCTTCAGCGTCGATTCAGTGTCAAGCTGGTCAAACTGTTTGCTCTCCGCCGTCTGAATCTGCCGCGTCTCTTTGTTGAACAGCGACAGGCCAACCATATCGAACAGCAGCGCCCGCTTGCGCTGCAGCTCGTCAGGGATCGTTTTCTGGTCGCTCGCAGCGGGCATGATGAACCGCGTCACTCCCGCCTCTTCCGCCGACTCGACAATCGGCGCGTCGAGCCCGCGGACGATCTCTTTGACCAGCTCGACGATCTTTTCGCCGTTCGATGCGCCGACGCGTTCGATTAACTTTGACTGCAAAGAATCCAGCATGCCGGTCGGGATCACAAGCTGCGGGAAAACCGTTCTGACTAGGTTCTCAAAATGCAAGCTGTCGAGGTTCAGCAGTTGCGCCTGGATCGACTCAACATCATCGAACCACCACGGGGCTTCGTCCGGCTGCCCGACCAGTACGAACGGCAAGCCGTCGCCGATGACGGCCACCGTGTCGCCGATCTGGACGCTTTCGCCGTCCTTGCCCGAACGGTACTGCGTCACCCGGTACCCGCCCGCCGTCCGCTCCCACAGCGTGCGCAGCTTGTACGTTTCCGCCTCAACTTTCGGGTCATCGTTCACATACTGCTCGCCCTCGGTGATCACCCACTGCAGCCTGCCAGCCGAGTCAAACGACCAGTCCGGAACGGATAAGCTCGGCCACGCCGTCCACCGCACTTGGTCGCTGTCGCGCTGCTTCTCAAGCAGTGTGCGCTGCCGCATCTCCCCCGTGATCGGGTCCTTGATCTGCCCGAGCCGGTCCACCTGTAGCCACACCCACTGCCCGGCGGTCAGTAACTCCGAAACATCCACCCAGAAGCTGCCGACGCTCTGCCCGCGCCCGGTCACGTCCTTGCCCCACGCATCGTCGATGCCGGTCCTGTCCGCGTGAGTCTTGAACAGATACTGCGTGATTTTGGAGACCACCCGGCCGGCGTCGTTGATCATCGCCGCGCGTTGCTTCCGCCCGACGCTCACGAACACCTGCTTGCCGCCCTCTGAACGCGTGCCCGCCCACGACAGTTCAGACTCGTTCGGCGCGCGCCACAGCCGCAGATCGATGTACGGCTGTCCGCCTCTCCACGCTGCGATGTTCCGCGCGATCTGTTCGCGTCGCGCCGCAAGGATGCGGTGTACCCGTGTGCTGATGATGTTGCTCATGGCAATGGCCGTGCGGTCAAATCAGCATCGTCGAGCCAGCCGTTCCCGCCAGCGCATGGAAAATCACCGCCGTTGCGTCGCATGCGTCGTCGTGGGCGCCGTCGGGGAACGCCGCGAACTGCGACCGCCATTCGTCGAAAAACCTCGCACACCCCGGCATGTACACATGCACGTTGCCGGCCTCGAACACTGGCTCAAGATCGGCCAGCTTCGCCGCTTTGTCTCCCGGCAGCCTCGACGGGCGCACCGTGCAGACGCCGCGCAACAGGTCGCGCAACTGGGTATACGCGTCTTTGTACGCGCCGAACGCCTCGATGTGCTGCGCCACGCCGGGGCCGTCGGCCAGCGCCGTGCTGCGTATCAGCTCGTTGCGCTCGGTCGCCTCGGCTCTGCATGCGGTCATCGATGATATCCACAGCTCGCGGACAACCAGTCCCGCGCCCGGATGCGTAGTTCGCACACCGGCGCGAATGCCCCATGTCCAGTCCGGGTCGTCCTTGTCCCGCTCTTTGGCCGACGACGCCAAGTCCCATCCGCGCCCTTCCCGCAGCTTCGGCCACCCCTTCATGTCGTGGTGGATCACGATCCGATCCGTCGCGAACCGGTTACCGCCCTCGACTATCGGCTCGCAATCAAGCAACGCGGCCGCCTGTTTTCGCAACGATGCCCGCTGCGCGTCATACCATTCCGGCGAGAACCGCTCCGGGAAAAGATACTCCCATTCGCCCGGCTTTGTTGCCGGAAAGTTCAACTCTTCAAATCGTGGAAAACTCGGGTCTTCCTCCATCGCCTTCCGTATCCTGCCGCGAAGGTCGTCCACATGCCACGGTGTCGCGCACACGATCACGATGGACGCAGGCGCGTTCAATCGCGTCATCAAGTCGTTTCTGAAGGCGTCCCACGTCTTGTTTCTAAAGATCGACGACACCGCTTCCGCTCTGTTCTTGCAGTAGTCGTCGATCACCAGCAGGTGGGCGCCCTTGCCGGTAACGGCTCCCCCGAATCCCTGCGCGACTACCGTACCGGCAGACCCCTCCACCTGCCACTCTTCGGCCTTGTTTGAGCCGCGCGCCGGGTGTGCGCCGGGAAACAGCATCTGGTAGCGCGGCCCCTCCATGATCCGCTTCACGCGCTTGCTGAACCCGCGCACCAGGCTGATGCCGTACCCGCTCATGATCACATCCGGCTGCCGGTCGGCGTTGCGCCCTAGAAACCACGCCGGAAACGCCCGACTCACGATGTCAGACTTGCCGTGTCGGAACGGAACCGCGATCAGCAAGAACGTGCTTTTGCCATCCCGCCACTCGTCGCTCGCCCGTGTCAGCCGGTCGCAGATCGCGCGGGTGTGTCTGCCGACAACCAACGGATGTGGCATCCACCAACACCAGCGCAAAAAAGCCAGCAGACTGCCGCGTGCGAGTCTCCTGGCCTTCTCCAACTTGGCCTTGCGCTTACTAATCGCCATCGATGATCTTGTCCAGCTCCTCGTCAGTCAGTTTTTCAGTTTCTAAATGCTCAATCGGTCCGCCGTCGCGCCCCGTGACCTCGGTACGCTCGACGTAACCACGATGCTTTCCTTTGCATTTTAGGTAAAAACAGACTGCCCACGATTCGCCATTGTTGATCGCCTTCGTCAACGCAGCTTCGGCCAGATCGAGGTTCTTGTCAACGATCTCTTGCAACGCCTCCTGTAGCCGCGGCGATGCCTTGACGCGCCGGTAAACGGTCTTGTAACTGCACCCGAGACGCTGCGCAGCCAACGCAAGAAAACCGCCGGTCGCCCGCAACGCAGCCTCGACCTGCTCGTTGGTGACTCGCATCTGTTTCGGCACATTGGTCGGAGACTTCACGGCAGTATCTCCTGTTTGATGTGATCCGCGATCGCTTTCATGAGCAACGGCGGCACACAGTTGCCGATCCGCGCCATCGCGTCGGATCGCGATCCTGCGAACTGGAAAGAATCAGGAAACGACGACAGCCGCTTGGCTTCGGCGACGGTCAGCTTGCGCTTTTCTGCCCAGTGCATCAGTCCGGACGCGCCTAGGTTTTCCTCGAACTTGGTCAACGTCGGAGCCGGTCGCGCCGGGTGCAACTTGACGAGCGTGAAATGGTTTTTTCCGGTGATGTCATCGCCTGACTGCCCCGGCTCCATGCGATCCCACAGGTTCATGTGCGGGCGTCCCGCCGCATCGGCGATCAGCGCTTGCACCTCATCCGGATCGTTCTGAATCCCGACCAGCGCGTCGCCGGCCGTGACGGGGAGCGTCTGCGGCTTCGGCAGTGACGGCGCAATCCCGAGATCCGAACGAACGCCAAGGATGATCACTCGCTCGCGTGACTGGGGGACGCCGTAATAGCTCGCCACCTTGACCTCTGTGACCGTCTCGTATCCGCACCCCCGCAGCGCCTTCGCGATGTCGGCGTAGATGCCGCGCATGCGCCTAGAAATCAACCCGCGCACGTTCTCGAACACGAACACACGGGGCTGTAGTCCCTCGATCAATCGCACGTACTCTCTGAACAGGCTGTTGCGAGGGTCGCCGACCTCCCGCTTTCCGGCGATTGAGAAACCTTGGCACGGCGGCGATCCATCGAACACGTCCAGTTCACCGCGACCGATGCCAGCCAGATGCAGACACTCGTCAACCGACAGGTCAGCGATGTCGCCATGGAACACCGGCACATCAGGGAAGTTGAGCCGGAACGTTTCCACGGCGTTCGCGTCCCACTCCACGGCCAGCAGTTCGCGGAAACCGGCCATCCGGTAGCCCAGCGCCGAACCGCCGCAACCCGCGAAGGTAGATATGACTGTCGGCCTCTCTGTCACGCCGTCACCTCCGGTGTCGCCTCTGCCCAGCCGTCATACGCGCCGGTCGTGGCCATGCAGTAGCGTTTCCTGATCACGTCGCAGTAGCGCGGATCGATCTCCATTGCGAAACACCGCCGGTTCAACTGCTCGCATGCTAGTATCGTGCTGCCCGATCCCGCGAACGTGTCGAGCACCGTGCCGCCGCGCTTAGACGAGTTCCTGATCGCCTGCGCAGCCAGCGCGACCGGCTTCATGGTCGGATGCTCAGGGGACTTGCGGGGCTTGTCGAAGCGCCAGATGTCGGTTTTCGCCTTCTGCCGCCTGATTGTGCCCTCGACGCGTCCGGGAATGGCCACCTCGAAACCCATGAACCGGATCAGCGTCTGCCCGTCCTGTTCGATGGTCTGCACGGCCGTCACATTCTCCCACACGTTCGGCTCGTTTCTGTCGCTTGTGAAGAACTTGTCCTTTGTCCCCGCCCTCCACCCGTACAAGATCGGCTCAAACTGCTGCTGGTAATCGCCGCGCCCGAGCGTGAACGTGTCCTTCACCCACACGATGTCGCTGGACCAGTAGCCGCCGGCCTCGACAAACGCCGCGCGAAGCACCGGCATCTCTTTCGTGCTCATGCAGACGTAGATCCCGCCCGCAGTAGCTCTCACGATCTGCCGCATCGACTCCCGCAACAACCGGGCGAACGCCTCCGGCGACATGTCGTCGTTGGCGATTTTGCCAGCCTCGCCCTCGTAGGCCACGTTGTACGGCGGGTCGGTGAAGCACATATCCATCTGGATTCCGCCAGTCAGCCTCTCCACGTCCGACGCCTGCGCCGCGTCGCCGCAAAGCAAGCGGTGCGCCCCGAGCTGGTACAACGCGCCACAGCGCGAAACAGGCGCGTCCGGGGCGATGTCGGGAGCCTCATCCTGCATGATCTGGCCGATGTCATCGAACGCCCGCAAGTCGGCAAGATCGAACCCGAGCCCGTCGAGTTCCTCAAACGAGTAGTCACGCGCCAACGCCTCGGCATCCCATTCGCCGGACATGCCGTCCGGGGCATTGTCGATCAGGATGAACCGACGCGCCTGCTCCGGCGTGATGTCGTCGGCTCTGACCACCCAGCCGTCAGGCAGCCGCTCCATGCCGAGGTTCATACAGGCTTGCAATCTCTGGTTGCCGCCGAGCACCGTGCCGTCGGCGTTGATCACGATAGGCCGCAACCGCATGAACTCCGGATCACGGCTAATCGATTCCTGCAAACGCTGCATCGCGCCCGCAGAGATCGTGCGCGGGTTGGTCGGATTAGGCGTGAGTTCGCCGAATTGTGAGTTGATGGCCATGACTATGGCCGCGAGGTCAAGGACGGACACCCCGCGCGCGCGTTTTTTGCCGGACAATGTGGACGCTCAACAGGGGCTATCCCTGTCGTAAGAACGAAAAAACCGGATGCTTGGCTACAAGCCGTTTTACTCTCCATGACACCGCCGCCCGTGTCAGCCCCTCACGTTTTGCCACCGCCGCCATGCTCTCCCCCCGCATCAGTGCGCAGACAAGCCTCACGTCGTCATCGGCGAGCGTGACGAACTCATGCAGCACCCGGCGCGCCGCGTCGATGCCCGCCGGTTCCTTGTGACCGTCATGCTGGTCGGCTTCCTTCATCTGCTGTATCGATGCCGCCACCTCCCCGAGCGTCTGGGCATCATCACCCGCGTCGATGGAGATGTGGCTGCGCCCCCGGTGGTTCGTGTCCGGCGGCCCCGCGCATGACAGGCAGATCGGGTTGCCAGTTCCGTTGTACGGGCATTTGTGGCACTCAGGCATGGCGCGTGATCTCCCAGTCGCCTGGGCCGCGGCGCACCGCCCAGACAAACCCGAACTCGGGGAACGCCGCGACCGCCTCCCGGAACGCTGTCAGCGCGCGTCCCTGGCTGTGGAAGCGGTAGGCCCCCTTCACCTCGTGGAGCGTCATGCGCCCGTCCTCCACCGACACCCAGTCCGGCGTATACCGGCTCCCTCCCGGCAATCTGAGCGTGACCGCCTCGTAGCGCCCCCGGCCGGACAGGAAACGGCGGTTGTACTCTGCCTCCGTCTTGTTCGGCTCCCTGCGCCGTTTTTTCGCCGCCGTGCCGCCTGCCGCCCTGCCGCCTGTCTCTTTGCCCGTCCCGCGCTCCGGCGCGTCCTGGGCGATTCTGGGCGCGTTCCTGCGCGTGTCCTCTTCCCGCAGCTTGCGCTCGACCTGGGCTCGCAGGTGGGGAGGCAGTTGATCGAGTCTTATCGCCATGTCCGCACCTCCGTGTTTGGCCGTCCGGTCAAGCGCCCATCCCCCTTTAAGAATCCCGTACAGAGGAAGAATATCAGAGTTCTTCCTCTAGTACTCTCTCTTGTAGAGAGTACCGCGCGCGCGTTGAACAGTGTTTTTTGTGTGTTCAACGCGCGCGCGCACGTACGCGTTGAACACTTTTCAAAACTGTTCATGAACACTGTTCGAACACTGTTCATGAACAGTTTGGGAAAATCACTTGAAATCCGGGTCATAGAGCACCCCTTTCCATGTGTTCGTGTCCTTGTCGAACTCCAAGAAATCAAGCAGTCTGCGCTGCCGGAGCAACACGGACGCCTGCTTCAAAGTCAGCCCCATGCCGGCGTCGTTGGCCAGCTTCGCGACCGCCCGCGCCGCCTCCGAAGAGGTCCGCGCCTCGTCATCCCAGACGGCCGACATCGGCGGCATGCTCTCCAGCCCGATCCCGTCATACTTGCTAGGCCTGCGCGGCTTGGCCGGCTTCTTGGGGAACCCGGTCGGCATCGGTTCGGCCGGGAGCCAGCAGATGCCCGGCGCCGGCGCGTGCCGGATGTCCACCGACCGCGAGCACCCGCAGCGGTCGCCGCGCTTGGCGTGTTCGAGGGTGAACCGGTTGTCCTCGCCTTCCGCCCGCAGCAGGGTGGATGTCGCGCGCGCCCAGTTCGTCAACACCGACGAGCCGATGCCGAGGTACGCCAGATCCGCCCCCTTGTACTTGTTCTCATCCGACTTCGGCGGCTTTCCGGTGTGGTGGATCACCACCAGCCCGCAGTCCGCGTCCTCGATGGCCGGCTGAACCTGGTTCTGCAGGAACCGGCTGCAATCCTGCATCTTGGAGATCTCGCCGCCGATGTAAGAGAGAAGCGGATCGATCCACACGATGTCCGGCCTGTGCGTACGGCA
>JAKJHA010000326.1 GCA_022704125.1 Verrucomicrobiota bacterium
GGGCGAGTACACGTCGGACGTCTTTGACACGCGCGACGAAAAAGGGACGGCCAAGACGGTGTCGTGGGAGGTGGACACGCCGACCGGATCGGCCTTCAAGCTTTTCGCGCGCGGGGGCAACACGCGGACGGATGACGGCTTTGGCATTGAAGATGCGGCGGATTGGACGAGCGCCGCCGAGGTCTCGAACGGGGGCGGGTTCGCGGGCAGCGGGGGGCGGTATGTCCAGTTCCGCTGCGTCTTTACGGCTCAGCCGGCCCGCGTCTATCCGGCGGGAAGCGGAGCGGGCAGTGCGGGGCCTTACCGGAGCGACACGCCGCGCGTGCGGCGCGTGTGCTTCAACTGGGCGGGCGACGAGAAGTATGTGGATGTGTCGGCGACGGTGCTGAAGGGCCCGGATTGCGGGATTTTTGCGGTGGATGTGGATGGACGCGAGCTGGTACAGGGCGTCACGATGGAGATTGAGATTTTCAAGGAAGTCCGCACCCAGACAGGGCGGCGTGACCGCGTGCGGTCGGCAATGACGGCTGAAATCGAGCCGCGCAACAGCGGCAAATGACGCAAACAAAAGGAGGCGGATATGACACGCAGGCAACGGCAAGAGGGCACGGCGTTGATCATTGTGCTCGGGATCATTGTGGTGGTGACCATCACCGCCGGCGCGATGAGCTACACGGCCACCCAGCAGATGCACGCGGCTAAAGTCACGCGTGAAACGCTCAAGGCGCGCCTGATCGCAGAGTCGGGCCTCAACAAGGCCTACAACGCGGTCAAGGGCGATTTCTCGCAGATCAGCACTTGTGCCGAGAGCGGCACGCTGGGAGACGGCACGTTTGCGGTGCGGTCCGTCACGGCGCTGGGCGGGAACCCCAACCGTGCCCAGATCGTCTCCGAAGGCCGGTGCGGGATCGGCCACGCCGTCGTTTCGGTCGACTTGGAAAACGTGCCGATCCGCACCTCCGATGACGACGACGGCGACGGCTTTTTCCCGCTGGTGTATGACCTGCTGGTGGGCGGGGATCTCCTGCTGAACGGCAACATCCGCGCCCTGTTCGACGCCATCTTCGCAAATGGTTTGCTCACGGTCGGCGGCAGTTCATTCCTGGGCGATACCACACTGTCCAGCGCGAATAAGGTCGTGATTAAGAATCTGAAAAAGGTCTCGGGGCCGTACACGATCGAAGAGGGCTGCCCGCCGCAGACGATCTCGTCCGAGGCGTTGACGGCTGCTATCGATGCGTTCAAGGCGTACGCGCAGGCGAACGGTGCGGTGTATGCCTCCGGCGCTGATATCCCAGCCGCGCCACCCGGCGGGGTCGCGTACTGTACGGGCGGTTCCGACGGCTGGAGCAAGCAAGGCACGGGCTGCTTTATTTTTGAGGGCGAGGTTGCCTTCCAAGGCAGCGGCGTTGACATACAGTCCGTCAATGGCTATCCGGCGCTGATCGTGCTGAGCGCCTCCAATGTCAAGTTTAACTCGAACGCGGTGATTCACGGCGCGCTCATCATGCCGAACGCGAGTATAACAGTCAACGGCCACGCCGAAATCCATGGCGCGATCCTGGTAGGCCAAGGCATGGGCGGCAACGGCACGGCTGACCTGTTCCCGGGCGACTCCGGCCAGGGTTTTAACCTGCCCGAGCGCGAGAACATCACCGACAACGTCATCATCACCGCGTGGCACTGAACAGGAACCATTCGAACGATATCGTGCGTGGGGGGGCTCGATGGCATATGCAAAGATACCCGGGAAAGACGCCTCGCTGCTGGTGAGGGCCTTGGGCCTGCTGGTGAATCAGGCCGGCATTTACGGGCCTGCGCACAATGTCACCCAAAGCGCCGCGCGCAGCGTGTTTGCGGAGCTGGAGGAGATTGTCGGGCGTTACGGCAC
>JAKJHA010000082.1 GCA_022704125.1 Verrucomicrobiota bacterium
GTCGCGGTCGATCATGAAGCAGCCCGCCAGATCGGTCTCGCCGAGCGTCGCGGCCGCCACGGCTTCGGCCAACGATCCATCGGCTGTGGCTTCACGGAGCGCGACAACGGTCGGCGCCTCACGGCTCAGCCAATGGCGCACGCTCCCCACCGCCAGTACCGCCGCAACGACAGTCACAAGATATGGCAAGACTCGACGCACTGCACGTTCTCTCCCCTAGCGCAGCATGCGTTTCATGATCCGGCGCAACAGCCGTTTAAGTCCACTGTGCGGAATGTCGGAGAGCACGCGCGTGGTCTCGTGTTTGTAATGGGCATAGAGCAAATCAACGCGCGTACGCAGGCCCGCCTCGGTAATCGCGTCAATCAGGCGTTCACGACCGGCGGCATCACCCTGCCAGACCGCCTTCAACGCTTCGCGCACGGCAGGGTGCTCGCTGGTGCAGGCCGCAGCCAGAAAGAGCGTCGGCCGCATGGCCAGCATGTCGGCGGCCCGTCCGCGCACCGAGTGGAAATCCGCGATGTCATCCTGGATCTGATAAGCGGTTCCGACCGCCTGGCTGAACGCCGAAAGCAACGCGCGCGTCTCCGCGCCGACACCGGCCGCCGTTGCGCTGACCTGCACGGCGACCTCGAACGCCGCCGCAGTCTTCTGCGCATAGATGCGCAACACCTCGGCCTCGGTAACCGGTGCCGGCTTACGGCAAAAAGCCAGTTCCTCGCCTTGCCCTAGGCAGAGTTCGCGGTGACCGTTGGCCGCAGCCAGCAGCATCTCCGCGCGCACCGCGCCATCAAACTCAGACGACGCCAACAAGCGGTAGCCCTCGCCGATCAGATAGTCGCCGACATTGATCGCGGCAGGTACGCCAACCTGTGCGTGGACGGTCGGTTCGCCATAGCGTTCAACGTCACCATCCTCGATGTCGTCATGCACCAACGACGCTTTGTGAAAACACTCGACCGCCACCGCCGCCGCCTTGATCCGTTCGATGTCGCCGCCCGCCGCCTCATAGACCGCCGCCGTCAGCAAGGGGCGCCAACGCTTGCCGCCCGTCGCCAGCCACGCCTGCCCCACACGCTGCGCCTCGGTTTCGGGACGCCCCATCAGGGCAGCCAGCGATTCCGGCTCAAACCACTGACGGACGACTGCGGCGACCGCATCCAGATCGGTCGCGCCATTCTTGGCTTCGGCCTTGCGGATGCGGATCGATTCCAGCGCCCAATCGATATCCAGCGTTGTCCGCACACAGCCATCGGTGAGCAGCGGGATGCCCTGTCCGGGGATGGCGTGCGTATTCATCACCGGAAAGATACGGCGCAGAGATTCCATGCACCCCACCCCGATCACGGCATCGACCTTGCCGCTCATCAGTAGCTTGCTGACCACGGTCGTCCCTTCCGCGATCAACGTCACATATCCCAGCCGGTCCGCCTCCGCCTGCAACGCACCGATCGCACACGCGCCGCACTGCGCACAGAGCAAACCGAGCCCGTCACGGTCGGCGCGGCAGACCTCCGCATGGGCAAGGCACTGCGGCAACAGCAGCAACCGCCGATCAAAGGGAATCCCGGCAATGACCTCACGCCACAGCATGTTATTGAGCAACAGCGCCACAAAGGGGAGTTCGTCATCGCATGCGGCAAGTGCCGCGCCGAGGCAGCGCGCATGCGCCGCCAGTTCCTCAGCCGTCAGCGGCGGCTCAAGCCGTTCGCGATCCACATAGGTTGCGGCGGCATCCGCAATCTGACACCGACGCACCGAGTCATGCGGCACCTGTAACGTCGGCTCATCGGTCAGCACATCCATCGGGCCGTCACGCTTTTCACTCGCGTGCTCACCCGATAGCGTTGTAATCTCTGGTTTCAGGGGTCTCCTCCGGAACAAAACGGCAGGTCAATACTGCCTCTCCCATTTGCGTGTCAGTTTAGCATGCCAGCCCCTCAACCGCCACCAAACTTTGAAGCCCGCTGATAGCGGGCACGTTTTCTGGTTTCTGGTTTCGGGTTGCATATTGGCGTTCGAACACTTGAAAGTTGAGCGTTATTATCCTTTCCCACAACTAAGGGACAGGTATTTAGACGACCAACGTGTACGGCATCCGGGTTCGCGGAGCGCTGGGAGGGGTAAGCGTCTGCTTGCCGCGGCGGTCACGACGCCACCCCGTAAAAAATCTCTGCGCCTCCGCGCCCTGCGTTAAAAAAACGCTCAACGTTCAACGCTCAATTTTCTGCGGACGAGGGAGGACGCCCGCGTTCCTATTTTGCCATCCCCCTTTTCCCCAGAAACGCACGATCTTCGCACACCCCTTGCCTCCAACCGATTGCGCGCGTCACCTCAAATTTTGTTTACGAAAAGAAACGATACTGTTATCTTTCGTACATGAAATTTGAGGAACTGGTGGAGCCTCCTCGTACCACGCAGAAAGACCCTTTCTATCTCGCGGATGCCTACGCGCGAATGCTGGGCGTTCAGCCGGCTTCCGTTCTCGAGTCCGGCCTCCCCTACCACTCCGGCTTCCATTGGACCGAGCGCCACTTGCAGTGCCTCTGGTACGACGAGCGTTATCGTCCCCGCAGTTTTCCGTTACCTGGCGGTGAAACCGTTCGGGTTCTCAGTCCGGGCGAGTGGAATCTGGAGGCCGGACCGGACTTTCTCAATGCCACGCTCTTGATCCAGCCGGGCGACCGCCGGTTGTGTGGCGACGTCGAAGTGCATGTGCGTCCGACCGATTGGGATACGCACGGCCATCAGACCGATCCCGCCTACGACCGCGTTGTGGCGCATGTCACTTGGTTTGCGGGGCCGCCGCCCCGCTCGCTGCCCGCGCATGTTTTACCGCTCGCGCTCGCGGAACCGATCGCAGCCATGCCGGGACTCTCGTTGGATGACATCGACCTGAAAGCCTACCCGCACGCCGCGCTGCCGGCCACGCCGCGACCCTGCGAAACGCGGCTCAAGAACGACCCCGACCGCGCACGCGCCCTGCTTGCCGCCGCCGGTCATTACCGGCTCCAACTCAAGGCGGCGCGCCTCCGCGCCCGGCTGGCGCAGACCGGCGACCGCCATCAGCTCTTCTACGAAGAGGTCATGGCCGCCTTGGGCTATAAACACAACCAAATGCCCTTCCGCCACCTTGCACGTTTATTGCCGGTCGCATCACTGGGTGTGTCACGCGAAAACGCCTACGCTCGTTTACTCGGCGCGGCGCGGCTATTGCCGCAGCCCGAAGACGCGACCGACCCCGAAAGCCAGCGCTTCATTCGCATGTTGTGGGATCTCTGGTGGCGCGAGTCGTCCGCCGAATTACCGGATGACGTGACATGGCGCCTGCACAACCTGCGCCCGCAAAACGCGCCGGTGCGCCGGCTCGCAGCGGCCGCCAGCCTCTTCAGCGGCATGTTCACCGTGCGCCATGAACTTGATCGCCTGACAGTGACCGACAGCGCGACATGGCACGTCAAAGCGATCGAGTGCCTGACCGCGCGTTGCGCCTGGCCCTTCTGGAACGTCCGCCTGACCCTCACGTCAGCCCCGGAAAAGAGAGAGACCGCCCTGCTGGGCACTTCACGCGCAGCGGCCATTGTCACGAACGTGCTGCTGCCTTTCGCGGCCGCCGAAGGCACACTGCCGGACGGCGCATCCACCCGGTTGCCGCCGGAAGACATCTCCGCCCCGATGCGTCTGACCGCCCTGTATCTGTTCGGGCGCGACCACAATCCCGCCGCTCTGTATGCCGACAACGGACTGCTCCAGCAGGGCCTGCTACAAGTCTACCTCGACTTCTGCCTCAACGCCAAGCCCGGCTGCGACGCCTGCGCCCTGTGCGACGCGCTTTAGATTTAGGAGTTAGGAGTTAGGATTTAGGATTTAGGAGTTGCGTGTCCACACTGTCCACTCAGTCCACCTTGTCCACTTTCACCGTCACCGCGTGACCATTGAGATCGCAGGCGTCGCCGGTGACCGCATCGAACTCCAGGCGCTTGCACAGCGTCTCGGTCTGGACGTAATCGGCGAAGGCGTCGATCGCGGCGCGCACCTCGTCATCGCACGCGACGGTCACGGCGATGCGCTGCGCCACCTCGAAGCCCGCCTCCTTGCGCAGGTTCTGTACGCGACTCACGAACTCGCGCGCCAAGCCTTCCTGCACGAGCACAGGCGTCAGCGCCGTCTCAATGCCAACGAGAACATCCCCTTCGGATGCCACCACCATGCCCGCCTTGGGCGTGCGCTGCACCACCACGTCGTCAGCGCCCAACTCGACGGAGAGCCCCGCCGCCTCGATGGTCACCGGACGGTTGGCGGCCAAGTCCGCCGCCTGTTCCGAAGAGAGACGCGCGATCGCCGCCGCCACCGCCTTCATGTTGGGGCCGAACTTCGGACCCAGCTTGCGGAAATCGGCTTTGACCGACACATCGGCCATGGCGGTTTCATCGTTGCCGAACACAACCGTCTTGATATTGAGTTCGTCCGTGATCAAATCTTCGAAGCCTTCCAGCATCGTGCGGATTTCGGGATTGGCCGAGACGACATGTAGCGCCGCCAGCGGCTGCCGCACCTTGAGGTCATTCTCCGTACGGAGCTGCCGACCGAGCCGCACTACGGTCTGCACCAGCGCCATGCTGCGCTCAAGCGCCGCATCACGCGCCGCCGTGTTGGCCGTCGGGAAGTCGCACAGATGAACCGATTCCGGCATCGACGCCCCCTTGAGATTGCGGTAGATGTTTTCGCTGATAAAAGGCGTGAAGGGCGCGGCAACCTTGCAGAGCTGCACCAGCGCATATCGCAGCGTGCGGTAGGCGTGCATCTTGTCGTCATCGTTCTGCGATTTCCAGAAACGCCGACGGCTGCGCCGGATGTACCAGTTGGTGAGGTCCTCGACAAAATTCACGAATGGACGCACCGAACGCTGAAGGTCATAGTTGTCCATTGCCTCGGTCACATCCTGAATCAGCGTCTCCAGCGAACTGATGATCCAGCGGTCAAGCACATTCGGGCTCGACGGCGTCACCAGCTCCTCATCATAAAACCCATCGACATTGGCGTAGGTCACAAAGAAGCTGTAGGCATTCCACCAGGGAATCAACAAATCGCGGAGCGTCTGCTTCACGCCGCTTTCAGAGAAACGCAGATTTTCCGCGCGCACCACCGGCGAGTGGATCATGTAGAGACGTAGCGCGTCCGCGCCGTAGGCGTCTAGGATGTGCGTGGGGTCAGGATAGTTTTGCAGGCGCTTGGACATCTTCTTGCCGTCCTCGGCCAGCACTAACCCGTTCACCACCACGTTCTTAAACGGCGCGCGATCAAAGAGACAGGTGCCGAGCACCATCAGCGTATAGAACCATCCCCGCGTCTGATCCAGGCCTTCCGCGATGAAGTCCGCCGGGAAGAATGTGGAGATGTCCTGCCCGCCCTTCCCTCTCTTCTCCTCAACTCCTAACTCCTCACTCCTAAATCCTAAATCCCCTTCCCCAACTCCTAACTCCTCACTCCTAAATCCTAAATCCCCGAAGGGGTAGTGTTGTTGCGCGTACGGCATGGAGCCCGACTCGAACCAACAGTCCAACACCTCGGGCGTACGGCGATAGGTTTTGCCGTCGCGGCGAATCACCACCTCGTCGACAAAGTGCTTGTGCAGATCAGTCACGCGCTGCCCGGAGAGTTCCTCCAATTCCGCCACCGAGCCAACGCAGATCATGTCCGACGGATCCTGCTCATTGATCCAGACCGGAATGCACGAGCCCCAGAAGCGGTTGCGGCTGATGTTCCAATCGCGCGCTTCGCTCAGCCAATTGCCGAACCGCTTGTCGCCGACATAATCCGGCATCCAATGTACCGTGTCATTATTGCGCGTGAGCCGCTCGCGCAGATCCTCGACGCGGACGTACCACGCCTCGATAGCGCGGTAGATCAGCGGCGTGTCGGTGCGGTCGCAGAACGGGTAGCTGTGGACGATCGTTGTCTGGTGCACCAGCTTCCCCTCCTGCTTCAGACGCTTGATCAAATCTTTGTCGCAATCTTTGCAGAAGCGGCCTTGGTATTCAGGCAACTTGTCCGTGAACTGGCAGACCGAATCGAGCGGGTCGGCCATGACCGTGATTCCCGCCTCCCTGCAGACGCGGAAGTCGTCTTCACCGTACGCTGGTGCGATATGCACCAGACCGGTGCCATCTTCGGTACTTACGAAGTCGTCATTCAAGACGCGGAACGCGCCCTCATCCGCGTACTCTGCAAAGTACGGGAAGAGCGGCTCATAGGTCCATCCTTTCAGGTCACGCCCTTTCAGCCGCGCCAGAACCTGATACTCCTCCGGATTCTTGTAGTAGACATCGAGGCGCGCCTCGGCCATCACGAAACACGTGTCGGCGGCGGTATCGCGCACCACCACGTAGTCGATCTCCGGCCCGGCGCAGATTGCGAGGTTTCCGGGCAGCGTCCACGGCGTGGTGGTCCAGATCAACAGGTTCGTTTTACCCCAAGCCGGATCAGCACCGGACAGCACCTTGACGCGCACCGTGATTGAGGGATCCTGCACGTCCTTATAGTTGTTGCCGGCCTCGAAATTGCTGAGCGGCGTGCTGAGCTTCCAACTGTACGGCATGATGCGGTAGGACTTGTAAACGCGGCCCTGCTCCCACAGTTGCTTAAAGACCCACCAGATGCTCTCCATGAACGTCGGGTCCATGGTTTTATAGTCATTGTCGAAATCGACCCAGCGCCCCATGCGTGTGACGGTCTTGCGCCACTCATTGACATAGGTGAGCACCATCGAGCGGCACTGTTCATTAAACGCCGCCACGCCGAGCTGACGGATTTCATGCGCGCCGCTGACCCCCAGCGCATCCTGTGCTAGCGCTTCGATCGGCAGTCCGTGGCAATCCCAGCCGAAGCGGCGCTCCACATAATATCCGCGCATGGTCTGGTAGCGCGGCACGATATCCTTGATCGTCCCCGCCAGCAGGTGACCGTAGTGCGGCAGGCCCGTCGCAAAGGGCGGCCCGTCATAAAATACATAAGCGTCCTTATCGCGGTTGCGGTCGAGACTCTTCTTAAAGGTGTCGTTCGCCTCCCAATACGACAGCGTCTCGCGCTCCATCGCAGGAAAATCAGACTTATTGGAAACCGGTTGAAACATGATGCGCCTTTCCTCGTAAATGCCCGCGATTATAGCAGATCATCCCTGTGACAGGAACACACAACCGCGCTGTGCGCGGAGTTGACTTTAGGATTTGTGATTTGTGATTTAGGCGCCACAAGCCGCAAGTCGCGGGTCAACCTCTCTTGTTGCGGCCACGCAGTGGCTCGCAACCGTGAGAGTAAAAGCACTGCTCGGATTTTTTCCACAGATTACGCAAGATTTTTGGGGAATGGTATTGCTCGGTTTTTTGGAACCGCCAAGACGCCATGAACGCCAAGAGCACCCCTAGTTTTCATGAAGTTTCATGTGTCTCATGGTTTCAATTGAACAAGAATACTATCGCATTATCGGCGCAATTCACGGTTAAAAAAGCCGAGCCGTGCCTTTTCGTGTGTTTCGTGGTTAAAAACTCACTTCGGCGTTTAGCGGTCATTCCGTCTTGACGCCCTCATGTCCTTTTTGTAAGAATGTAAGAAAAAAGGAATGGCTATGGCACTCGCTAAACTCACCAGCAAAAATCAGTTGACCCTGCCGAAGGACATCGTAGCGCAGTTTCCGGGCGCCCAGTATTTTTCCATTCAGGCGGAGTATGGGCGCATCATCTTGGAGCCCGTCAATCCGCAACCTCTCAGCGCCGTGCATGAAAAAATGGAACAACTCAACATAACCGAGACAGACATCGAAAAGGCTGTGGCGTGGTCGCGCAAAAAGAAATAAAAGCCCCCCGTGTTGTTATCGACACGAACGTCGTCCTCTCTGCCCTTTTGTTCAAATCCGGCAGGGTAAGTTGGCTAGTGCCTCTCTGGCAGTTCGGACGCCTCACACCGATCGTTTCAAAAGCCACCGCAAGCGAGCTGATCCGAGTCTTGAAGTATCCGAAGTTCAAACTCACGCCAGACGAACAAACCGCCGTTCTTTCCGCATTTTTGCCCTACGCAGAGGTTTCCGTCGCACGAGGAGCCGTGTCCGTACCGACCTGCCGCGATCCGGACGACGACATGTTCCTTGTACTCGCCGCCCAAGCTCGCGCGGACTATCTCGTGACCGGCGATGCCGACTTGCTGGCTGTTCGCGGCTTCAAAACGTGCCCGATCATTACGCCGGAACAGCTCCAGCGTAACTTGAAAGTTGAGCGTTGAATGTTGATCGTTGAGCGTTGAACGTTCTGAGTTCAGCGTTCCCAAAAAACGTCCTTGCATCCTCCCGCCTCCGGTCTTACCATGCGCATGTGTTCTTCCCCAATGTTGTTTATTGTTTCGTCGAAAAACCAGCCATGGATCCCACCGCATCACGCATCACACGCTCGCCCCGTTCACCGCGCCTCCGCACCCTGGCGCTTGTGTGCCTCGTGTTGCTCCTCCCCCTCGTTGTGTCCGCCGCCACCGAAGGCCCCTATACCTACATCGTGAGCGACAACAAAGCCACCATCACTGGCTTCGACTTTTCCTACTCCGGGACCTTGTCCATCACCAACAAACTCGGCGGCTATCCAGTCGCCGCTATCGGCGACAGAGCCTTCTACAAGCGCACCAGCCTCATCTCGGCCAACATCCCTGACGAGGTCACATCCATCGGCTTTGCCGCCTTTTACGGATGTTCGTCTCTCGTTTCAATCACCATCCCCGGCAGTGTCACCAACATCGGAGACCACGCTTTCGGCGGTTGTTCGGCTCTTACATCCATCGCCGTTTCAGAAAACAATCTTTATTACGCCAGCAACAACGGCATCCTTTTCAACAAAACCCTCTCGGTACTGATTTCATGTCCCAGAGGTCTCTCCGGTCATGTCGCGATCCCCGACGGCGTCACGTCCATCGGCGACTTCGCCTTTTTCGGCTGTTCCGTACTCACTTCCATCACCATCCCTAACAGTGTCACGTTTATCGGAGACTACGCCTTCGGCGACTGTACCGCCCTCACTTCCGTCATCATCCCCGACAACATCACCTATATTGGCCGGGCGGCCTTTGCCGGTTGCCCCCTGCTGCACACCGTCGTCCTTGGCGCCTCGCTCGCCAACATCGGTAATTGGGCATTCTATAACTGTCCGTCGC
>JAKJHA010000083.1 GCA_022704125.1 Verrucomicrobiota bacterium
CGGCCGTAACGCACGGCACGCTCGCCGCCGTGGCCGATCCCCACGAAATCGCCAACGTGCTGGGCGAACGCGGTGTGATGTTGATGCTCGAACTCGCCAGCCAAACACCGTTCGTCTTCGGCTTTGGTGTCCCCTCCTGTGTACCGGCCACTCCCTTCGAAAGTGCTGGCGCGGAACTGGGGCCCGAGGCGGTTGCGCGCCTGCTCGATCTGCCCGGCATCACGCACCTCGCCGAGATGATGGACGTGCCCGGTGTGCTCAAAAATGATCCCGCCGTTCGCGCCAAACTTGATGCTGCGCACCAGCGCGGCCTGCCCGTCGACGGCCACGCACCCGGTCTCCGCGATAACGCCATGCGCGCCTATGCTGCAGCCGGCATCACGACCGATCACGAGAGCCTCTCCTTCGAAGAGGCGCGTGAGAAACTCAAGGCCGGTATCAAGCTTCTGGTTCGCTACGGTTCGGCCGCGCGCCGCTTCGAGTCCTTCCTGCCTCTGCTGCCGCGCTTCCCGGACCTCTGCATGCTGTGCAGCGATGACAAGCATCCGGACGATCTGCTACGCGACCATATCAACTTCATTGCGGCCACCGCCTTCCGGCAGGGGCTCGCCCTTCAGACCATCCTGCAGGCGGCTTGCGTCAACCCCGTGCGCCACTACCGTCTCCCGCTCGGTCTGCTTCAACTCGGCGACAGCGCGGACTTTCAGATCGTCGACGACCTGCGCACCTTCCAGCCGCGCGAAGTTTGGTTGCGTGGGCAATGTGTCGCCCGCGATGGCGTCTCGTTCCTACCCGCTGGTGAGCCGCGCGTCGAAAACAATTTCGCGGCACACCCTATCAATGTCGACGCACTGCGCATCCCGGATCAGCCCGGGTGCCGTGTGCGGGTCATTGGCGTTCGCGACGGCGAAGTCACCACCGCCCACCTGCTGGAGACGCCCAGCGTGGATCAGGGCGCAGTCGTCGCCGATCCCGGACGCGACCTTGCAAAGCTCGTTGTCTGCAACCGTTACGTCCCCGCCGCTCCTGCGATCGGCTTGGTCAAGGGGTTCGGTTTGCGGCGTGGTGCGCTCGCCACCAGTGTCGCGCACGACTCGCACCATGTGATTGCGATCGGTGCCTCGGACGACGCCTTGGCAGCCGCGATCAACGAGGTGGTTCACCACAGCGGCGGCCTAGCTGTGGCCGACAGCAACCGTAAAATCCTCACCTCCCTGCCGCTGCCGCTGGCCGGCCTGATCTCCACCGAGCCTGCCGAACAGGTGGCCAGGGCGTATTCGGATTGTGACCGCCTCGCAAAGATTTTAGGTTCGCCACTCGCGGCGCCTTTCATGACGCTCTCCTTCCTCTCGCTCTCGGTCATCCCCAGCCTGAAGCTCACGGACAAAGGACTTTTCGACGGAGAAGCCTTCCGTCATGTTTCTCTTTTCGAGGAGAAACATGACGAATTTAGGAGTTAGGATTTAGGAATTAGGAGTTAGGAGTTTTTTATCCCAATCGGGATCGCTATCGGTATTGAAACTCGTAACAAAGCCTATAAGAAAGGTTCAAGCATGAGACAGATAGACCCTTATGAACCCTGCATGTGCGGCAGCGGCAAAAAATATAAATTTTGCTGCTACCAAAAAAAGAGCGATGCGGCCGCCCCTTCAACGGCGGGTCTTAGCAGTTCCGCGCACACCAAAGACGTTTTCGCTGATTTGTTTGCCGCAGATGAGGACAAATGCCTTGAGAGCTTTGATCTGAACCAAAAAGGGCTGAAACTGATGCGCAGCGGGGATCTGGAAGAGGGCCTGCCTTATTTTCGCAAAGCGCTAGCTACAATGCCGCAGATCTATACCGCCTCAAATAATCTCTCAATGTGCCTTCTGGTATTGGGCAGGCTGGATGAAGCCATACAGGTACAAAAAGAGAGCCTTGAGGTCTCGCCCTTCCCCAACCCTTTCGGTCTGGCTAACATGGCCACTTTCTTGTATATCAGCGGTGACGAGATCGGTTGCCAACGCAATATCGATGAAGCGGTGAAGCTCAAGATGCCGAGCAGCGATGCCTGTGTCAAGGTCTGCGAAGTCCTCGCACGCTTGCGCCGCCACCAAGACATCATCGACTTGGTTGACCGGTGCGAGTTTGACGATAATCCGAACATGTTCTTCTATTCGGGTGTGGCCGCCGCCAACCTTGGTGCTTTCGAACGTGCCCAAAGGGATTTACGCCGTGTAGGTATCGGCTTCCCTAAATCTGGCGTCGTGCGCCGCTACCTGCAGCATATCAAAGAAAGGACACCGCCGCACACCGTTCGCGGCGATTGGCCCTATGTGTCTTCCATTCATGAAGTATGCCCGGGACTTCTTCTGGCGACCGACATGCGTACAAATTTAGACAGTTGGCAGGAACGCCGTGTGACTGTGGATTTCTGCGAAACATTTTTGAACGAATCTGTCGAGAATTGGGATGAGATTTTTGCGATGATAGCCACCATCAAGCATCCTGAAGCCGTCAATCTGCTTTGGCTGATCGCCAAGGGGCGTTTCGGCCCGGACGATTTGCGCGTCAAAGCGGCGGCAGAATTGGCAACCCGCGATGAGTTGGCTAAAGGCCAGAAAATTGAAATGTTTCTTAAGGGCAGGACTACGGAAGTTGCGCTGGGCGGCATGCAGCTCAACCCCGACTTCCGGTTCGGAAACCCATTGCCTGAGAAGTTGGACAAAAAATACGAGAAGGTCGTCACCGCAAGCGAAAAGGGCAACGCTGATTGGGAAAATATCGAGCAAGTTTTTTTGGAGATTTTGAATGAGGAGCCCGATTATTATCCGGCGCGTTACAATTATGCGATCGCTCTGCTGAGGCAAAATAAAAACAATGAAGCGTTGCCGATTTTGCGTGACCTTGTCGCAAAATATCCCGATTACCTTTTTGCGCGCGCCACGCTCCTGCAACTGTTGTTGCTGTTGAATCTTGATGATGAAGCCGACGAGCTGGCCAAATCGACGACGTTGCCGCAAGAAACACACCCTAACGCCTTTGCCACATGGATGGTGGCGCAAACCATTTACCATGAGGACGCCAAGCGTTATGACGAGGCCTACTCATGTATACGTGCCGCGCATGATTGCGCACCGCAACTGACGTCTGTCAAACGCTTGTGGGAATCCTACAAGGACTGGGAAGAAGACGAAGACTGGGACGAAGACGAGGATGAGGATGAGTTGTAAGAGCGATAGAATCGACTGAATCGACAGAATCGAATGATTCGAATCTTTCGGTTCCATCGATTCCCTCGACCACTTCTCACCTCTCACCTATTACCTAAAAAAAACGGGCGCCGGCGATTCCTCGCCGACGCCCGTCTTTTTTAGATGTGACGCTTATTCCGGCTGCGGCAGGTCGGCCAGAGCCTGAAGCATCGCGAAGTTGTCCTTGAACTTCCCTTCGGCCTTCTGCAGCATCGCCTCGCCGTCCGGATTGAGCTTCAGGAGCTGCTTGAAGCGGTTCTCCTTCAGCGCGGTCTCGGCGAACGATTGCGTCGGTGCCTTGCTGTCGAGCTGCAGCGGGTTCTTGCCCTGTGCGGCGAGTTCCGGATTGTAGCGGTAGAGCGGGAAGTGGCCCGTCTCCACGGCGACCTTCTGGCGCTCCAGACCTTCGACCATGTTGATGCCGTGCGCGATGCAGTGCGAGTAGGCGATGATGATCGCCGGCCCGTCATACGCCTCGGCCTCGGCAAATGCCTTGACCGTGGCGGCCGCGTTGGCACCCAGGCTGACCTGCGCGACGTAGATGTTCTTGTAGGTCATCGAGATCATGCCGAGGTTCTTCTTCATCTGCTCTTTGCCAGAGGCCGCGAACTTCGCGACCGCGCCGAGCGGCGTGGACTTCGAAGCCTGCCCGCCGGTGTTGGAGTAGACCTCGGTATCGAGCACGAGGATCTTGATGTTACGCCCGGAAGCGAGCACATGATCAAGACCGCCGTAGCCGATGTCGTACGCCCAGCCGTCGCCACCGACTGCCCAGACCGACTTGCGGATCAGGTAGTCCGCCACGCCCAGCAGGCTCTTGCAGATAGCGCAGCAGGAACCGTCGCCGAGCAGCTTCTTCAGATCAGCCACCAGCGCGCGCATGGCTTCGACGCCCTCGCCGCTCTTCTGGTCGGTCTCCTTGATCTTACGGGCAACCTCCTTGAGCGCGTCCGGCGCCTTCTCGGCGGCGATGAGCTGATCGATCAGCTCCAGCGCGTAGCCGTTCAGTTTGTCGGCGGTCAGGCGCATGCCGAAAGCGAATTCGGCGGCGTCCTCGAAGAGCGAGTTGGACCACGACGGACCGCGGCCGTCCTCACGCGTGCAGTACGGCGTGGTCGGCAGATTGCCGCCGTAGATCGACGAGCAGCCGGTCGCGTTACCGATCAGCAGGCGGTCGCCCGTGAGCTGGGTCAGCAGCTTGAGGTACGGTGTCTCGCCGCAACCAGCGCAGGCGCCGGAGAACTCGAAGAGCGGGCGCTTAAGCTGACTGCCCTGAATGGTCGTCAGGTTGAGCTTGGAGGCGTCCGCTTCAGGCAGGCTCAGGAAGAACTTCCAGTTGGCGGCTTCCGGCGCGCGCAACGGGAACTGCGGAGCCATGTTGATCGCCTTCTTGGTGGGGTCGGCCTTGTTCTTGGCCGGGCAGCGCTGCACGCACAGGCCGCAACCGGTACAATCTTCCGGCGCGATCTGGATCGTGTACTTGAAGCCCGGGAAGGCCTTGCCGATCACGCCCTTGGCATCCGCAGACTTGAAGGTCTCGGGAGCGTCCTTCAGACAGGCGGCGTCGTAGGCCTTGGGGCGGATGGCCGCGTGCGGGCAAACCAGCGAGCACTGCGTGCACTGGATACAGACGTCGGGATCCCACACCGGAATCTCGGTCGCGATGTTACGCTTCTCCCACTGCGTGGTGGCAGTCGGCCAGGTGCCGTCGTTCGGAATCTTCGAGACCGGCAGGTCATCGCCGCGCTGGGCCATGATCTCGGCGGTCACGATCTTGACGAACTCCGGTGCCTCGTCGGCGACCACGGCGGGCATCTTGATCTTGCCGGCCGGTTTCGCGGGATAGTTCACCTGCTTGACAGCCTTAGCGGCCGCGTCGATAGCGTCCCAGTTCATCTTGACCACGGCTTCGCCCTTCCGGCCGTAGGTCTTCTGCGCAGCCTTTTTGAGGGCCTCGATCGCCTCGTCTTCGGGCAGGATACCGGAGATCTTGAAGAAGGCGGTCTGCATGACGGTGTTGATGCGCCCGCCGAGGTTCAACTCATGGTCGAGCTTGAGGGCGTTGACCACGTAGAACTTCAGCTTCTTGTCGATGATCTGCTGCGCGACTTCGTCCGGGGTGTTGTCCCACACCTCTTCCGGCTCAAACGGCGAGGCCAGCAGGAAGGTGCCGCCGGGCTTGATGTTGGCGAGCATGTCATACTTCTCAAGGAAGGAGAAGTTGTGGCACGCCACGAAGTCCGGCTTGGTGCAAAGGTACGGGCTGCGGATCAGCTCCGGCCCGAAACGCAAATGCGAAACCGTGATCGCGCCGGCCTTCTTCGAGTCATACACGAAGTAGCCCTGTGCAAAGTTGTCGGTGTCCTCGCCGATGATCTTGATCGAGTTTTTGTTCGCGCCGACCGTGCCGTCCGAGCCCAGCCCGTAGAACATGCACTCTTTGCGTCCCTCATCGGCGAGCGTGAAGTCGGCGGGAATCTCAAGGCTCAGACCGGTCACGTCGTCCTTGATGCCGATCGCGAAGTTGTTCATCGGCTTCGCCTGCTTGGCGTTGTCAAAAGCCGCCTTGACCATCGCGGGGGTGAACTCTTTCGAACCCAGACCGTAGCGGCCGCCGTAGATCGCGACATCACTCTTGATGTCGGCCAGTTTGTACTGCACAGTCTGACCGATCGCGGCACGCACGTCGGTGTAAAGGGGCTCGCCCACGCTGCCGACTTCCTTGGTGCGGTCCAGCACCGTCAGGGTCTTGGCCGTCTTGGGGATCGCCAACGCGAAGGCCTTGGTATCGAACGGACGGTAGAGGCGCACCTTGATGACGCCCAGCTTCTCGCCCTTCTTGTTCAGCTCTTCCACCGTCTCGTGCACCGTCTCGGCACCCGAACCGATGATCACGATCACATGCTCGGCGTCCGGCGCACCGACGTAGTCGAACAGCTTGTACTGGCGGCCGGTCAGCTTTGCGAACTTGTCCATGTACTTCTGGACGATCGCCGGGGTGGCGGTGTAGAACGGGTTGACGGTCTCGCGTCCCTGGAAGTTCACGTCCGGGTTCTGCGCCGTGCCGCGCAGAATCGGCTTCTCGGGGTTCAGGGCGCGGGCGCGGTGCGCCGCGACCAGACCATCGTCGATCATCGCGCGGATTGTCTCGCGCTCGACCTGATCGATCTTCTGGACTTCATGCGAAGTGCGGAAGCCGTCAAAGAAATGCAGGAACGGCACGCGCGACTCAAGCGTCGCCGCGTGGGCGATGGTGGCCATGTCCATGACCTCCTGAACGCTGTTCGAAGCCAGCATCGCGAAGCCGGTCTGGCGGCACGCCATGACGTCGCCTTGGTCACCGAAGATCGAGAGACCCTGACAGGCCAGAGCGCGCGCGGTGACGTGGAAGACCGTGGGAGTCAACTCGCCCGCGATCTTGTACATGTTCGGGATCATCAGCAACAGGCCCTGCGAGGCCGTGAAGGTGGTGGTCAGCGCACCGGTGGTGAGTGCGCCGTGTACCGCGCCTGCGGCACCGGCTTCGGACTGCAACTCAATCACGTGCGGCACGGTGCCCCACAGGTTCTTCGCACCCTTCGCGGCCCACTCGTCGGCCCACTCGCCCATCGGCGAGGAAGGGGTAATGGGATAAATAGCGGCGACTTCGCTGCACGCGAAGGCGACTTCAGCGGCGGCCTGATTGCCGTCGACCATAATCTTTTTAGCCATAGTGTGTGTTTCTCCTTAAAAGCGATGCGGGCGCGTCCGCTTGCCGAACGCGCCACACGGGGGGGTTATTTTTTCAGCGCAGCGCGGCAGGCGTCGAGCTGGCCAGCCGAGCCAAGCAACACGTTCTTCTCCGCAATGAACTTCGCATACTCCGGCATGAAGATCTTGCCGGGGCCACGCAGGTCGAACTGCTCGGGATGGTCGCGGAAGAACTCGCGGTGTACGCGGCACCAGACCAGACGCCCGTCGGTGTCGATGTTGATCTTGGTCACGCCGAGCTTGGCCGCGCCGAGGAACTGCGAGGCGTCCACGCCGCTCGCGCCCTTGATCGCGCCGCCGGCCGCGTTGATGCGGGCGACCTCGTCCTGCGGCACCGAGGAGGAGCCGTGCAACACCAGCGGGAAGCCGGGCAGACGCTTCTGAATCTCCTCCAGAATGTCAAAGCGCAGCTTCTGATCGCCCTTGAACTTGAAAGCGCCGTGCGAGGTACCGATCGCAGCGGCCAGCGAGTCGCAGCCGGTCTGCTTGACGAAATACTCGGCCTCTTCGGGCTTCGTGTAGACGTGCTCGGCGGACGAGACATCCTCTTCCACGCCCTTGAGCTGGCCCAACTCGGCCTCGACCACAATGCCCTTGGCGTGGGCGGCGTCCACGACGCGCTTGGTGATCTCGATATTCTTCTCGAGCGGATAGTGCGAAGCATCGATCATTACCGAGCTGTAGACGCCGGAGGCGATACAGTCCATGCAGGTCTCCTCGTCGCCGTGGTCCAGATGCACCGCGAAAACGGCGTCGGGGAAGATCTTGTCGGCCGTGGTCATCAGCGCCTCAAGCATCAGCTTGTGCGTATACCCGCGCGCGCCCTTGGAAAGCTGCACGATGAAGGGGGCTTTGCTGTCGACATTGCCTTGGAACAGGCCCATGGTCTGCTCAAGATTGTTGATATTGTACGCGCCGATCGCATACTTGCCGTAAGCGTGCTGGAAAAGTTCTTTTGTGGTGACGATCATGGCTGACTCCTTAGTTAAATCCGGCCGGTCCGGCCTGCGACACGCAGACGCGCCGATACCGCGAAAAGATGGCTCTATACTATACGGTTTGCGGGGCCGGGCGGCAAGCCCAAACCCGGAACCGGAAAAGGACACCGGGAAGGGCAACAGCGGGATCCTTGGAGCAAAAGCGTCCTCCCCCATAGAGGAGCATCCCTCCTGTTCCTCCCCGACACCACCCCTTCTTGGAGCAACTAAATGCCACTGATCGCATCCACCCGGTTTGGACACAGTAAATGCTATCCCCTGTCACATTCACTTTACCAAGCGAGAAAGAGCAATTTTTTTTCGAAAATCCTCTTGCATCATCCCCGTCCTTCCTTCACTATGCACTCATGCTTGTGTTTCAGGTCATGTTCACGTTGTACTCAGTCCAACCGAAAGGTCAGCCATGAACGGTAGTGCCGCAAGTAGCAATTCTGCATCTAAAAGGAACACCGCCGTGAAAAAACACAACTGGAGCAAATTTCTCGCCGCGATGTGCATCGTATTCGCGGCGGGTGCCGCCAGCGCCGTCTCTACCGGGGTGAAAGTGAACGGCGCCCCCCTTGACAATGCCTACCCTTCGTCCGGCCCGGGCTGGTCGTTTCACTCGCCCACGCTCACGCTTTTTGGGGCGGGGCCCTTCACGCTTACGGGCACGAACACGGCGGGCTGGGTGCGCGTCGTCGTCCCGGCTGGTGTGACGAACGCGGTCACGTTCTCGAACCTGTCGCTTCTGGCAACGAACGTATCCCAGTGCGTCTTCGCGCTGGGGACGAACGCTTGCGTTTCGCTCTCCCTCGCGGGAACGAGCACGCTCGCCTCCGGTTCCGGCCACGCGGGCCTTGAGATCGCGGAGGGAGGGACGCTCTCCATCACCAACGCGCCTGGCGACGAAGCAGGCGCGTTGACCGTGACGGGCGGCGACTACGGTGCGGGCATCGGCGGCGGAGACTATGCAGACGGCGGCACGGTGACCCTCAACGGCGGACAGGTCACGGCGATCGGCGGTCTTGGCGCGGCGGGTATCGGCGGCGGTTTCTACGGCGACGGCGGCACAATCGAAATCACCGGCGGCACGGTCACGGCAACGGGCGGCATGGAGGGCGGCGCGGGCATCGGCGGCGGTGGCGGTGGCTTCAGCACCAGCGGCGGCGACGGCGGCACGGCGA
>JAKJHA010000327.1 GCA_022704125.1 Verrucomicrobiota bacterium
GCGGCCCAGGGCGACCTCTGCCTGCGGCCGGACTTCATCGGGCGCGGCTTGAGCGACGGCACGGCGTCGCAGGCTTCGATTGCCGGCATGGCCGACGCCGCGCGCGCCGCGCTGGCAGAACTGCGCACCCGATTGCCGGCTGGTGCGCCGATACGCATTGTCGCCATTTGCTCCGGTTGTAAAGTGGCGATCACGCTGGCGGCGCATGAACCCGGCATCGACCGCTTGGTACTCTGGTCCGCCGAATCGATGGGTGACCTGCGCAGCGCGGCCACCGGCATCCGCAAGACCGGTGCCATGCTACTCACCTACGCGCGTAAGCTGACGCGCCCTGAGACGTGGCGCAAGATCCTGCGCGGCAAGGTCCAGACGAGCATGGTCGCCAAGGCACTCGTGAAACAGGAGACGCGCAGCGCGGCCGAAGCCGCTTGGGAAAACGATGTGCTCAAGCGCTTCCGCACATTCCGGCGGCCAATCCTTTTTGTGTTCGGCGGTTCCGACCCCGACGCGCCGGGCTCGCGTGCCGCGTACGAACGATATTGCCGCACACACGGCATCCCACACATGACGCACTTAATCGCACACGCCGGCCACAGCTACTACGGCGAAACCTGGACACGCGAACTCTTTGAACAGACAAGCGCGTTTTTTGACGCGCACAAATAGTCTATGTTGCGTATGGCGAAGGGAAAATGCTTTGGGAGGGCAATAACCTGATGAGTCATAATATACGGCTGATGTTTTTTGCATTTATGACGCTTTTGGGGGGATGCACAGAGAAAAGTTCTGATACGCAGCCTATAACAGTCAGTCGCGTAAGCTCTTGGTTGGATAAAAACATATCCGTAGGAATGCATGTTGATGATGTGAAAAAGTTTTTGACCACCGAGAACATCGAGCATAGTTGGGTTGCCGAAGAGTGCAAGATTTACGCTATTTTCAGAGACGTTGAGAAGAGGGGAATGATTACGGCATCAATTACCACAGAATTTGTTTTTGATCCTGCCCTGAAACTAGAGAGTTACAAAGTGGAGAAAGTGTTTACAGGGCCTTAGATGTCGTCGGAAGGGCAGAGCAAGGACGAGCAGACGCTCGTCCCGTCCTGCGACTAGGCTTGCGGAGCGACGCCCTCTTCTGTGAACGCCCAACGTCGAACGCAGAACGCCCAACGTCGAAGTGGAAAACAAACCATAACGCCTAAATCCTCACTGGCCAACTCCGCGCGCGGCACGGAAGGTGGCTCGTGAGGACGTTCGCCTTTTGTGCCTTCGTGTGAGGTTCCTCAGAAGCGCGCGATGACCTCCCACCGCAAGAAATAGGCGACGGTATCGGAAACATAGTAGTCGCCGGGATCGAGCAGTTCGGCGGTTACATGTCCTGTGAGATCGCCGCGCTTGCCGAAGATCTTCCGGAGCAACGGGAAGTCATAACGCGCCATGCCGAACCAGCCGCGAAAATCGCCGCTACCACCGCCCATCCCGTCTTCGGCCGCCGCAAACATCGGGCCGACATTGAGATTCACCTTATGCCCGTTCGCAAACGCGGTGCCGACCGTAACGCTCGGGTAGATCAAATTGGACCAGTAGCAGACGCCCCTGTCGTGATAAGGGAACATCTCGCTGTATTGCGGCCACCGCGCCCAGAGTGGATTCCATGAAGTATCGTTGTCGTCCGTGCCGTGGTTGCGGTCGCCGGAGAGGTAGTAACATGCGAGGGTGGCGAACGGCTTGTGACTTTCGATGGCGGGCTTGTAGGTGAGTCCGGCATAGCCCATGTAACCTCGGACAGACTTACCGCCATCGCGCTCGCCCGCCTGAGCCGCGCCTTCGAATTCGGCCGAGAGCGTCTCGGTGAG
>JAKJHA010000084.1 GCA_022704125.1 Verrucomicrobiota bacterium
CCCGGAGTGTCCCCGCGCCTTGCTTGACGAACGTGTGGCCCAAGAGGCCCTGCACGAACTTCGCTCCACTGCTGAAGAACACTTGCTTGCCTTCAGCCACTTCGATCACACCCGTGGCATTCAAGCCGTCGCCGGCAATGGCATAGGATTTACCGCACGTCATGGAGGCACCAAAAGAAACACCGCCGCCATTCATCATCACCACGTTCGTCACGGATCCGAGATCCGCTTCGGCCGTGATGTTCGTTACGAGTCCATCAAGCGTCAGAATTCCATCGGCCACCGTCGCCGTGCCTGCAACCAGTGCAGTGGCTACACAAGTGGACATCATCGCAAGCAGGATTTTCTTCATAGCAAACACTCCTCTAAGATCTTTCGAGACTATCTTAGCACGCGCCCTCTTCAACCTTCAACGAAAATACCCAAAAAAACGTGTGAATCTGCTTGCGGACACCCGTACCACCCGATAAGATTGTGCTTTTTTTAACGGAAAGCAGAAAACATCAGATGCGAACAGTAGCCTGTCCCGCCAAAACGTCTTGCCATCTACACACGACACTTAAGATACGCTTGATCTTGTTGCGCGGTGTGATGCGTCGTTTTTTCCTGAACGTTTTCAACCCGCGTTATGTTCGTGAAAGCTTGGCGTTGCGGCAAGGCGAGTGCCGTCGCTGCGGCGTCTGCTGCCATCTGACCGCCAGCACCTGCGGCGCTCTGCGCTCTGATAAGGACGGGCACTCCTCATGCCGCCTTTACAAACTTTACAGGTTGCCGAACTGCTGCACCTTTCCGATCGACGCGCGCGACCTCGCCGATCGTAACCTCGTCGCGCCGGACATCCCCTGCGGTTATTTTTGGCCTTCCCTTGAACGTTGAGCGTTCTCACATCGAGAGCGGTACGCGGAAAGTCACACAGGTTCCGTGACCGGGCGCGCTTTGGATGTCGAGTGTCCCGCCAGCTTCTTTCATGCGCCGCGCCATATTCCCGAGACCGTCATGCCCGACACCGCCCGACTGGGCAGGATCGAAGCCGACGCCGTCATCCTCGACCCGCGCCTCCAGGATATCGCCATCAAGGCGCAACGCGATGCGCACCTGCTTGGCTAATGCGTGCTTGAGCACATTTCCAACGGCCTCGCGTACCGCCAACAACAGGTGGTGGCGCGTCTTGGAAGCGATGGGACGTTCGACCAACTCTGCCGGACGCGTGAAATGAAAACGCAGACCGGAATTACCTAGAAAATACTCGGTGTATTGCTCGAAATAACTGATGAACGGCTCCCATCCGTCATTGGCCGGATTCACCGCCCAGACGGTCTCGTCCACGTTGCGCGCCAATTCATTGGCCACTTCGTAGATCTGATCGAGCCGCTTGTGAACGGTCCCGTTTTCCACGTCGTTGTGCGCCAGTTCACTCAGCGTGGCCACGACCGAAAGACCGTTGCCCAGTTCATCATGAATGTCCCGCGAAATGCGTGCACGTTCCAACGCCAACGCCTCCTCGCGCTTGAGCAACGCCATCTGCAACTGATACCGGTGCCAGAGTATCCAGCGGGCAATCAGAAAGACCACGACCGCCAATCCGGTGGAGAGCAACAGATAGAACCACACCGTCTGCCAGAAATAGGCGCGCACCGTAAAGGGCAGAGAGATGCCGTCCAGATTCCAGATGCCGCCAGCCTCTGCCACAACCTGCAACACATAATCGCCGGGCGGCAACCACTCGAAAACCGCCGTGCTTTCCGCCTGTACCGGCGACCAGCCTTGCCGCACGCCATCGACCCTATACCGGAAACGCACGGAGTCGGATTCGCCCGGCGACAGTGCGGCAAATTTAAAAACGATGTTACGCGCGCCCGGTGCCAACATCAGCGCGCGCGGATGGGACACCGCATTGTCAAAGATCGGTTGTCCGTTGAGGCTCACGCCCTCCAGCGCCACGACCGGCGGCCGTCCGGAAAAATCGATCTTGGCCGGGTCCACCACCGCAACACCATTTTCAAACGGGAACCAGATGCTGCTGCGACGCGGCCCGCCGAGCGAAGCCGCACCACCCATGCAGCGCTTGCCCAGCAAGCCGTCCGAACTCCCCAGATGCAGCATGCGCACTGCGATCACCTGATCGCTCGCGGTCGTTCGCGCCAACCGCACAAGGTCTTCGAGGTACACGCATAAAAGCCCCTGAGTGGTGCCGAGCCAGAGCCGCCCGAACGCATCCTCCGTGATCTGCAACACGGCATCATTGAAGCCGCCGGCATGCCGCCCGATCGCAATCACAGCGTCACGCGCCACCAGAAACAGGCCGACGGTGGTTCCGACCCAAAGATTGCCGGCCGTGTCGCGCATGACCACACGCGGATAACCGGCCAGTCCGGCCTCCTGACCAATCACCAGCTTGCCGCCGTCCGGAGCGATGCGCAACAGACCGAGCCGTTCGCTGCACAGCCAGATCGCCCCATCCGGATCACGATGCAGGCCGTGTACCGGTTCCGACGCCTGCGAGCCGTAGACCACGGCTGTCTCCAACTCGCCGCTGGCGGAGATGCGCATCAGCCCCTGCGGCGTGCCAGCCAGGATGCCCAGCGCGGCATCCTCAAACAGCGTGTATACCGTGTGTACCACCGGCATGCTGTAATCGCTCTGCGTGACCAGCGTCAGCGCCCCGTCGCGATACATAAAGAGTCCACCGCCCAACGTGCCCATCCAGACACGCCCCGCCGCGTCCTGCAGCAACGCGCTCACCGGCACGTCAGCATCCAAGTAGAGTGTCTGCAACAGGCGACCTTCCTTACCGGTCAGCCGCACCGCGCGCCCTTTGTACCCCACCCACACGCTGTCATCCGCCATGCGACGCAGGGCGTAGGCGGTGCCCGCCGTGGCGCGCCCTTCTGCAACGAGTGTGCCGACGCTCTTCTTGCGGATGCGCAGCAACCCGCCGTCACAGGCCGCCCAGATGGTGCCGTCACGATCCTCGATCAGCGTGTTGACAGATAGGCTGCCCGGCGTGTCCTGCTCTTCGATCCGCTCCCAGCGCCCCGCCTCCCAGCGGAACATGCCAGTCGGATTGCCGATCCACAGCCCGCCGTCCGAGACCTCCAACATCACGGTAGCCATGCCGGCATTTTCAGGAAACCCGATCGGCGTCCAGATGTTCTTCTCGCGGTATGCCACCCCGTTGGGACCGTAGACCCAGAGGCGACCCGAACGGCCCACATGCACACCATCAGCTGCCTCGACCAGAAAGTCCGGCAGGCGCATACTCTGATCGTCAAAGCGTCCGTCACGGTATTCGACAAGCCCGTTCCACGCGGTCATCCAGATGCTTCCCGATCGATCTGAAGCGGCACCGGTCACCGCGCCCAACGTCGCGCGGTCATCCGGCGGCACCGGACAACGCTTGACGACAAACTGCGTGGTCACGTCGTCTGCGGCCGCCACCGCTTCGAGCAGACCGCGCTCGGCCACGGCGCGGATCACGCCGTCTGGTGTCTCGACCATGCCCAGCACATTCCCGACGGCCCCGGGCAACGCCGCCGCAGACCAGACCTGCCACTCGCCGGTCAGGTAACGCGCCACGCCGTTCTCGCCGTAGACCCACACGCCCTGCGCCTGTCCGCAAAAGACACCGGCCAACTCACCGGTCTGTTCGCGCACGGCGACCGGTACCGGCACGTCATAAAACTCAACGCCGTTGAAGCGGATCAACTGCACATGCGTCGCTAACCACAGGTAACCGTCCTCGGCCTGTGCCAGCCCCACGACCGGACTGCCCGGCAGACGATCCTCCACCGTCCACAGCTTGAGGGCATACGCCGTCGTCACGGCAGGCGCAGCCCGCAGAAGGCCCACCGCCAGTAACGCGGTCGCCAACACCATGCTGAGGCGGCTCGTGGGGACACTCGCCCTCCAACGCCGCGCTCTAATCCTGTCAAAAATTTGGAGTGCGGTGACAAGAGCCGCGCTGTGCGCGGGTCGCGGCACCGCTTTCTTTCCGCGCTGTGCGCGGAGACACTTAGTCCTCACTCTTAGTCGAATACACTTAGTCTCGACACCTCGTCGATTGCGCCAGCGACGAAGTGTTTCGACGAAGTGTAAGCGACGAAGTGTAGGGACGAAGTTGCTCCCGACTGCGTACATACAAAATACGCGCTCAACTCGCATGCCCCCTATCACCACCCGATTACGCAACGCCCACCTCCGGCTGCAACCCGCGCAACGCCTCATCCGGCACAAACCCCGGAAACGCTGCGAACGCCGCATCCACCACGCGCCGATACTCATGCACCGTGCGGCACACGCGCACGCCCTTCCAGAGCCGCTCACCGCCGACCAGTGCTTGATGCAGATAACTCCACAGTTCCTTCATGCGTCCCAACACCGCAGCCGGTCCGTAAAGCTCCTCCTCGCACGCGGTCAGATAGTCATCCAGAAAACCTTTGAGCCGCGTCGCATCACGCGGCGGCGGCGTGTCCATCGTCAGACGCGCAAAGACAAAGGGATCGATCGCCGCCGCGCGTCCGACCATCCAGCGCGTAATCTGCGGAAAGCGCGCTTTAAGCTGCAAAAAATCCGCGCGCGTGCGCAGATCGCCATTGTAAACGACCGGATGCCGACACCTCTCCAGCGCGGCGGCAAACGCCTCCACATCCACCGTCTCCTCATACATCTGCCGTGCGGTGCGCGCATGGATCGTGACCTCCCGCAACGGGAAACCATTGATCACCGTCATACGCGCCAACAGCAAGTCCGGGCGGTCAATGCCCAGCCGCACCTTCACCGAAAAACCCTGCGGCAGTTCCTCGCAGCCGACCTCCAGCATACGCGCGAAAGCCGCTTCATCCCGCATCAAGCCGGCACCGCGTCCCTTGCGGACAATGAACGGATACGGACATCCGGCATTGAGATCAGCGCGGGTATATCCCATCGCCTTAAACGCCCGCAACAACGTGCGCAACTGATCGGGATCTTTACCGATGACCTGCGGCACAACCGGCACGGACTGTCCTAATTCGGGATCGACATCCTTCAGCAACAGCGGCTTGATCTTCTCACCCGCGAAAGTTGGAATGAACGGCGCCACCGCACAGTCAGGCGGCGTAAACCAAGACTCCTGCAGATTGCGAAACGTCCTGACCGTGACCCCGCGCAGCGGTGCCAAGCAAAAGATGTCGGGCTGTACAAGGTCAGACATGGAGCCAGCATATCAAACCGACCGCAGGGAACCAAGGCCGCAGCGCAAACGGCCGCTGGCCGTTGCGCTGAGTTAGGATTTAGGAGTTAGGAGTCAGGTGCATTGTCCGGACGGACGTGAACGTCCGTGGCCCACCACGCCAACGCTTGACGGAGTGGGTTGTATACAGTTCGCGTTTCAGTTTGAGCCGGAGACATGCGGCGATGTTAAAGCAATGGCTTGGGCCCAGCGGTTGTTGAGCATGCAGTTCTCGCGGCGCGGCACCGCCTCTTCTGTGTCGGGGAAGCCGCTGAGCGCAAGTGTCAGGCCGGATGCGAGCCGTTCTGCCGCCGCGTGACCATGTGGCTTGTAACGCGACAGCCCCCACGGGTGCAGGTAGATAAGCCGACTGCGGGAGATCGCCGCTGCTTCGTGCGCCACCCGACGCTCGCCCGGCGAAATGAAACCGCCGATCAGCACTGCACCCTCGCGGGCCAGTTCAAGAAACCGCGCAACCTCCGCCTCCAGTTCTTCGCCTTCCAGCCGTCGGGAGATGATGACCGGCTCCAGCCAAGGGTAGTCTAACAGGGTGCGATCACCGTAGGCCGTCCACTGTGTTTCAGGTGGCAGACGCGGATGAACAACATCCGTTTGCTTGGCGAACCACTGCGGATTATCTTGCCGGAGTTGCCAGCGGCGCGGATTGTCACGCACGTAGTCGGCAAAGACGTTGAATGTCGCGGAAGTGAAGGCGACAAAGTCATGAAAGCCAGCCTCCCATACGCTGAGTGCCGGTGCGTTTTTCAGTCGCCGGATGGCCTGGCGGGAGCGGGCTTTCATCCGTTCGACGATCTGCGAAAGCGAGTAACGGGCACCGCCTTTGCAAACCAAGATGCCGTGAAAGTGGTCAGGCATCACTACGTTTATACGGAGGCTATAGGCTGGATCGTCAGCGGGTATGCGCTGCCACGCCTCCACCACCGCCCGGCCTTCTGGGAAAAGCTGGATACGCCCATCTCGAATTTCTGACAGCAGCGCACGGCGCGGCGCAGTGGCAAACGTGATAAAGTAGTAGCCTTCACCACGGTAGTCATGGGTTTTGAGGCGGGCAAAGCGCATGGTTTGCTACGTCAAGGGCTCAGTTTGGCGTCGCGGATCGTGGCGGTTCACCGCCGCCATCTCTACAGCCCGCCCATGATCAGGCTGGCGAAGGCGCTGATCGGCGTCGTGTCACGGAAGTTGTCGACGGTCTGGCGAACGTCTTTGATCAGCCCTTGGACATCGGTGTAAAGCTCATCCTCTTTCGAGAGCTTGCCAAGCGTGCCCTCGCCTTGGACCAGCCGGTCGGTTACCTCTTTCAGGTTGGCGACCGTCGCCTGCAAGTCGTTGTAGACCGCGTTGTCGTCTTTAAGCAGCTTGGCCAGCGAACCCTCGCCGCTCTCCAAACGCTCCGAGACCTTTTTCAGATTTTCTACAGTCACCTGAAGGTCGGCATAGATCGTATCGTCAGAGGAGAGCAACCGACCGAGTGTGCCTTCGCCTTTTTCAAGCCGGTCGGAGATGGATTTCAGATTCGCGATCGAGGCGCTGAGATTGGTGTAGACGTTGCCGTCGTCGTTGAGCAGACGCCCCAACGAATTTTCACCGGTGTCGACCTTGACCGCCACGGAACGCAGGCTTGCGACCGCGTTTGACAGATCGTTGTAAAGCGTCATGTCGTCGGAAAACAGTTTTCCAAGCGTACCTTCACCCCGCTCGACACGCTCAACCGCTGTTTTGATCGACACAACCGCCGCATCCAGATTGGTCAGGATGTTTTTGATGTGTCCGCCTTCGGTCGCATCACGCAGATTGGCCACGATTTCGCCCAGATCGCGCATCCAGTCGGTCGGCGTCTCGCCCCGCAGTTCGGTTCCGGACGGCACCTCGTCGCCCGTGCCCTCCTCGATCAGCAGATAGTTGCCGCCCAGCAGCGAGCCGCTGTTCACCGTGATACGGTAGCCTTCCTTGAAGCGTACCGAGCCCTGAATCGCCAGCGTGACCCGCACGCCGCTATTTTCCAGGCTCATATCACTCACCGAGCCGACCGTCATACCGCGCAAGATCACCGAGTCGCGCACCTTCAGTCCGCCGACATCATGGAACAGCACGGTGACCGGCACCCTTTTCTTACCGTTCAGAACATCGATCCCCGAAATGATGATCGTGAAATAGACCAGCAAGCCCAACACGGCGACCATGAACAGGCCGACAATCACTTCGGAAAAGACCTCTCTATTGTTCTTCAGACTCATACGTCTCCCCTCTTCCATTCACTGGCGGCATCCCGCGCGGTATGCGTCAATTCCGCGTTCAAAATCCTTCAAGTCCCTTTTTTGAAATGAACTGGGCGTCCAGAAAACTGCGGACGTCCGGCTGATCCGTGGCGACGAACGTCTTGGGTGGACTGACTTCCACGAAGCGCCCGCCGGTTAACATGGCGATGCGATCCGCGATCAACAGCGCCCCTTGCAAGTCATGCGTCACCACCACGCTGGTGATGCCCAGTTCTTCGTTCAAGCGACGGACCAGTTGGTCGATCGTACGCGCGGTGACGGGATCAAGGCCCGAGGTCGGCTCATCATAGAGCACGATCTCCGGTTCGCGAATAATCGCGCGCGCCAGCCCGGCCCGCTTCTGCATACCGCCGGAAATCTCGCTGGGGTACTTGCCGCCGTCCCGCTCCAAACCCACCGCGCTCAACGCCTGCATCACGCGCTCTTCGATCTCCGCCTCGGTCAGGCGCGTCCGTTCGCGCAACGGCAACGCAATGTTCTCCTCGACCGTCATCCAGCCCAACAGCGCGCCGCCCTGAAACAGATAGCCGAACCGTTCGCGCGCACGCGCCAGTTCACCGCCGTTCACCGCGCTCATCTCGACATCGCCGACCCACACCTCGCCGCTCGTGGGCGTGAGCAATCGCACCATGTGCTTGAGCGTCACGCTCTTGCCTGTTCCGGACGGACCGACAATCGCGAAGATCTCGCCCTTCTTGACTTCGAAGGAGAGATCATCGAGGACGTTGCGCCCGCCCAGTTGCTTGGTAACGTGATCAAAACGGATCATAGGTCATAAAACATGCGCGTGACAATATACCCGAGAATCAGAACCAGCAGGAAGGAGGTAATGACTGAACGTCGCGTGGCCTGCCCCACCCCCACCGCGCCCTGCCGCGTGGTGAACCCTTCATAACAGGAGACACCGGTAATAACGATCCCGAAAATCAAAGCCTTGAACAGCCCCACATAGAGATCACGCATCCGCGCGAAGTCCATCGCCGTCGTGATGTACTGATCCCACGCCACATTAAGCTGGGTAAGCCCGACGATCCCTCCGCCGATCACGCCCAGGATGCAGGTGTAGAATGAAAGTATCGGCGTCATGACAACCATCGCCGCCATGCGTGGCGTCATTAGAAAACGCACCGGGTCGATCGACATGATCTCCAGCGCCGCGACCTCGTCATTGACCGTCATGGTGCCGATCTGTGCCGCCATCGAGGAGCCGACGCAGGCGGCCAAGATCAGCGCCGTCATAAACGGCCCCATTTCGCGCAGCAACGAGACCATGACCGCCGAGCCGATATAGATCTCCTGATTGAACCGGCGCAGTTCCAACCCCACCTGCAACCCGAGGATCATACCGGTAAACATGCCCACCACCGAGATAACGGGCAGACTCTTGATGCCCATCTGGTACATCTGGCGCACCCACTCGCGGCGTTGACGGCGGGAGAGGAGCATGAGC
>JAKJHA010000085.1 GCA_022704125.1 Verrucomicrobiota bacterium
GCCGAACCCGCCGCGCAGGGCGTGGTCGCCACGCAGGGCGAGTGGAACTGGGAGTACGGGCTCGACCACGATATCATCGCGGAAGGCGAGACAATCCGCGACCATTTGTTGCGCGTGATCTACGGTAGCTTTAGCTTGGCCAAACGCGATCCGCAACATGCGCGCCGGGTGCTGGATTTTGTTCCCTATAATCTAGGCAAGCGGGAATCGCGGCGGCTGCTGGGCGATGTGATCCTGACGGAAAACGATGTGCGCGAGCAGACGCCTTTCCCAGACGCGGTGGCCACAGGCACATGGTCGATTGACCTTCACGAACACGCGGGCGGCGCGGATTTCCTGACGATGTGTCGTCAGCCGTTGTTCGGACGCTACTGGATTCCGCTGCGCGCACTCTACTCGCGCAACATCAAGAATTTGCTGATGGCAGGACGGTGTTTCAGCGCCACGCATGTGGGCCACGCCAGTCCGCGCGTGATGAACACCACGGGGCAGATGGGCGTGGCCGTCGGCTATGCGGCGGCGCTCTGTCGACGGCACGCGCTGGAGCCGCAGGCACTGGCGGCCGATCCCGCGCGCGTCGCGGAACTGCAAGCGTGCATCGGCGGCGCCTTCCCGGGCCGTCCGGATCCGGCGCAGGCGGGATGGGCAATCATCGATGACGCGGACGCGGAGCAGGTGACCTTTCACGGAGAGTGGAAAAAGGGGCTGCACGAAAACGGCGATCATGTCGGCAACGGGTTCCGATATGCGGAACAGGGCAGCGCAGACACCTGGGCCGCTTACGCGCTACCGGTGCAACAGGCGGGCATGTACCGCATCCGCATGATCTGGAATTATTATTGGAACGGACGTGCCGGAGCAGTTCCGGTGACAATCCGGCATGCGCACGGCACGCTCCAAGTGACCGTAGACATGCGGCAAGGCTCGGGCCTGTGGCACGAATTGGCGACCGTGGAGCTGCGCCCGGAAAGTCCAGCCGAAGTCCGCATTGAGACCGACGGCACGGATGGCGTGGTGGTCGCGGATGCCGTGGCGATTGAAAGGATCAGTGCAGAGAAGTGAGAAGTAATGGGTAAGAGGTAATAAGTGAAAAAAGCTCAACTCCTAAATCCTAAATCCTACCTGCCAACTCCGCGCACGGCTGTGCTCTGCCTTGTTCTCGCATCGGCTGGGCTTTTGCACGGGGCACCGCCCGCGCCGACGATCACGTTCTCAACTGACCGGCCGTCTGCGGTCTATGCGTGCGGCGAAGAGACAACCGTGACGCTGCGTATCAACGATGCGCAGGGCGGCTTGCTGAAGACCGGCACCGTCTCGTTCACGGTCGATGACTTCGGCACCAATCGTCTAGCCGTGCAGAAGCTGACCTTGGCGCGCGACAATCCGTTCGTGTGGCGCGGTACGCTGCACCATCCGGGCTTTCTGCGCTGCCGCGCCGCGCTGGATGGCCAGAAGTTGGTGAAGCCCGTCGTGTACGGCATCGCCTTCGATCCGTGCGGCATCCGTCTGGGATCGGGCGGGCCGCCGCCGGACTTCGACGCCTACTGGCGCGGTGAGATCGCGCGGCTGGATCGGGAGGTTCCGCTGGATGCGCGTGTCACGCGCCTCGCGTCGGCCTGCACGGCCGCTACCGAGGTTTCGCGTGTGAGTTTCGCGACCTTCAACGGCAAGCGGGTGTACGGGTTTTTGAGCGTTCCGGCGGATCGCTCGCGCGGGCCGTTCCCCGTGCGCGTCACGGTGCCGTGGGCCGGGCCGGGCGCACATGCGCCGGAGGCGCGGCCCGATGACGACCGTGTCATCACGCTGGTCATAAACATTCACGACTTCGAGCCGGGGCCGGACGCCGCCACCCAGCGCCGAAAATATGACGAGCAGAACCGGCGCTACGCGGATGATGTGGCCGGCATAAAACTGCGCAGTGCCTACGAGAACCATCGTTATGCAGGCTACACCGACCGCACGACCTATTTCTACCACGACCCCCTGCTGGGCATCCGCCGCGCGGTGTTGTGGGTGCTGGAGCGCCCCGAGGCCGACCGCACGCGCGTGGGTTATTTCGGCCGGAGCCAAGGCGGCGGAATGGGCATGATGTTGACGGCGTTGACGCCGGTCTTCTCGCGCGCGCTCTTCTGTCAGCCCGCCATGGCCGACATGCTCGCCGGTCGTGTAGGCCGTCGGGCAGGATGGCCCATGCTCATGGAACGCGCGCGGCCCGAAGACCGTGCGGCGGTGGCGGTCACTGCGGCGTACTACGATGCCGGTCACTTCGCCTCACGGGTGCAATGCGAGTGCCGCGTGCTGATCGGCTTTGCGGATGAAGCCTGTCCGCCGCCGAGCGTCTATGCGGCGTACAATGAACTGCGCGGGCCGAAAACGATTCTTCACGATGTGGGCGTGCCCCACAGCAACCCTCCGAGTTATCTTCAAAACCAAGCCTGGATTTTGGAACTTCCGACTCAGGCAACACCCAAGAAAGTAACCCCATGAATCGAAAAACAGGCGTGTCGGCGCGAGTGCCGGACGGTAGCGTTTTCAAAGATATGGCTGGCGCGTATGTCGCGCTGATGACCCCATTCACAAAAAAAGACACGGTGAATGTCGCCGTGCTCGAACAGCAGGTTGACTATTACGCCGCGTGCGGCATACGCGGCCTGTATGTCACCGGCGGCACCGGCGAGGGGCTGCTGTTAACCCTCGCGGAGCGAAAACATGTACTGGAAACCGTGGTGCGAGCCAATGCCGGACGCATGCGCATCATCGCGCATATCGGCTGCATCAATACGAATGACGCGGTCACGCTGGCGCGCCATGCGGAAAAGACGGGAGCCGACTGGATCTCATCGGTGGCACCCGTCTATTTCGGACAGACATTCGCGGCCGCGCATCGGCACTACACCAAAATCGCCGCGGCCACGGGATTGCCTTTTCTGATCTATGCAACGGCCGGCACCGCACTGGACCCGGAACGGGACGCCCGCCTTTTTGACATCCCGAATGTGATGGGCATGAAGTACACGGGCATCGATTTTTATGCACTGCAGCGGTTAATCTGGCGGCTGGCGCACCCGGCGATTTTTTTCGCTGGGATGGACCCGCTTTTCGTACCGGCGTTTGCCTCGGGATGCATCGCGGGGTGCATCGGCACCACGCAGAATGTCGTACCCCGCCACTTCACCCGTATGTTCGACGCCATGACGCAAGGTGACTTCGTGTCGGCAATACGCTTGCAGGCCGAGGCCAACCGCGTGTTGGAATTGCTGACGGAAAGCGAGAACTGGTCGCACCGCAAGGCCATGGTGCGTTTCATCGGATTGGATGTGGGCGCGGCGCGGCCGCCCTACGAACCGCTCACGGACGCGCAGTACGAGGCGCTTGCCGCGCGCATGCGGGAGCAAGGCATCGTGCGCGAGAATGATGCGTTAAAGGGACAAAAATGATGGACAAACGTAAAACTGTGTTGGGAGCCGCGTTGCTTTTGGCGGCTGGAATTTGGGCATACGATGTGCCGAAAAACAAGCAGGAGACGGTGCTCGCCGACCGGCAAGGAGAAGCGCAGCCGTATCTGGCGTTTCCGGCAGTGCTGGATCTCGGCGACGAGGTCTTGGTTTCGTACAAACGGGGGAAATCACACGCGGCTGATACCGGTGCGGTGCTGGATCTCTTACGGATCGACGGCGCGAGCGGTGACGTCAAGGCCTGTTCGACGATCGCAGCCATACCGGGCGAGATCATGCAGATGGGCGAGTGGGTGCGTTTCCCCAACGGTGACATCGCCACCTATATCGACGCGCAGCGCAACAAGCAACCGAGCCGCACCGGACTGGCAGTAGCGCGATCAAACGACGGCGGCAAGACCTTCGGCCCGGTGACGCGCGTGGGCATCGTCGACGGCGTAGAGTACGGATATGCGTTTGAGGCTGTGACGCGCGGGCAGACCACTTGGATGCTGGTGATGACCTTCACCAACCTGACCGGCGGGGTCTTTTCACAGCAGCCGTCACGCTCGTTGGCGGGCTCCGTAGATGTCATCCGTTCCGAAGACAACGGCCACTCGTGGCGCTTCGTGCAGAGCTTGTCGCGCGAATTGGTGGGCAATGTCTCGATCAATGAAAGTTCCTTCGCGCCCCACGGCGACGGCTTCATCATCGCCGCGCGGGGTTATGACGCCCGCCAGTGGCTGGCGTATGCCGACGCGAAATTTCATGTGACGCGCAAGGTCAATGTGGCCAAGACGTGTGACGAGATCACGAGCCATGTCGGCCGTCCGCGCGTCTTTACCAGAGACGGTCGCTGGTATTTGCTGGGCAGAAACTTCTTGGCGCCCAAGACCCCGATGCGCCTGAGCCTGTTCCGGTTTGATCCGGAGACGTTGGCAATCCAGCGTCATGTGGTTCTGGACAACGACGAGGGCAACAAGGTCTCGGACGGCTACTACGCCATGCCGTATTGGCGCGAGCAAGACGGTAAAACGCAATTCCATGTTGTGACGTACAAACGGGGAAGTGGCGGTTCGCCAAAGATCATCCGTCTTTCCTATGATTGGGAGGAGGTTCGATGAGCCGTGCGCTACGGATCTGCTGGATTGCGCTTTTAGGAAGCGTCGCACTCTGTCACGCTTCTGTGCAGATCGAGTGGCAGGAAGCGAAGCCGGAAGACGTGCCGACGGCGGCGCTTGCCGCGCGCCCAGAAGCGCCCCCGGCCTCAATGCCGGAGACGTTTCGGCGTCCCGTAAGCTGCCGCCAGAACACCGACAAAATCAAGCGCGCCTTGTTTGTGTTCGAGACCGATGCGGCCGACGCCGGCGGCACCGTAGGCTACGAAGCTGAGCTTGACGCGCGCGGTGAGCTTGTCGGCACCTGGAAGCCGTTGCCGCCGCCGTCGGTTGACGGCACCCCGGCGCAGACGTACCGGCTGACCGGTGAAACCGTGTTGCCGATGGGCCACCAACACCTCTTGCTGACCGCCCGTGATGCTACAGGCGCCCCCAAGTTGCTGGCCTACCACACGGTAACGACCAAATGGTTTGAACTCGGCGACGTGCCCGGTGGCGCGTGGAGCGCGCCGCCGGTTCTGCTGCCCGACTCTGATTCTTCATTCCTGCTGTGCCAGCGTGACGGCGCAACGTCCGGCCCGTGTTGGCGCGCCAGGCTGGTGCGGACGGAACGTTTCTCGCCGATCAACTATGTGGTGCTGGCCGTGTATATCGCCTGCCTACTCATAGCCGCTGCCGTGATGATGGTCAGGTCGCGGCGGCAACAACAGTCCGCCGACTCCTATTTCAAAGGCGACGGCAAGTTGCCGTGGTGGGCGGTCGGAGTCAGCATCTATGCGGCGATGTTCAGCGCGATCTCGCTGATCGCGGGGCCGGCCGTCAGCTATCTGCTCAACTGGTCCTATTTCACGGTTGTGCTCAGCAAGCTGTTGATCGTACCGATTATCGCCGGTTACTATCTGCCGTTCTTCCGGCGCTTGAATCTAACAAGCGCATACGAGTATCTGGAAGCGCGTTTCAATCTCGCCTGCCGTCTCTTTGCCAGCGCCGCCTTCTCGGGCTTCATGCTGTTCCGCGCCGCGCTCGTAGTCTTTCTGCCCGCGCTCGCGGTTTCGGAGATCGCCGCGATTCCGCTGGATACGACAATCATCGGGCTGACCGTTATCTCGGTTCTGTACTGCATCTCCGGCGGGATCAAAGGGATCGTGTGGGGCGATTTTTACCAAGGCATTATCCTGATCGCCAGTATCGCCGTGACAGTGGCGATCTTGATCGCGGGGACGGATGGCGGCTGGTCGGGTTTCTTCTCGATCGCGCGGGAACACAACAAATTCGACGTGTTCAATTTCTCTTGGGATCTGACGGCACCGGTCTTCTGGGTGATGCTCATCGGCGGGTTTGTCTCGAACCTCAACTCCTACACCAGTGACCAGTGCGTGCTGCAACGTTTCATGACGACCAAGGACGAACGTTCGGCGGTGCGCAGTATCCTCTTCTGCATCGCGATCACGTTTATCTCCGGGCCCCTGCTCTACACGATCGGTACCGGACTCTTCACCTACTTCAGCAGCCATCCGGAGCGTTTGGATGTGACGATTGCCAAGAACGACGCGATCTTCCCGGTGTTCATCGCAACCGGCCTGCCGCCGGGTGTCGGCGGTTTGCTGCTGGCCTCCATCTTCGCGGCGACGCTCACAACGTTGGCGGCGAATCTCAACGCCACGGCGACTGCGCTGACCACTGACTTCTATTTGCGCTTCCAACGCGAAAAGGTCAGCGACGCGAAGCTCGTGGCCTGGGGTAAGGGGCTGACCATAATCGGCGGCATCATCGCGCTGGGGCTGGCACTGCTTTTCGCGCATGCCGATATCCAGTCGATGCAAGAGACCTTCTACAAGTTCCTGGGGATTCTCACTTCGGGCATCACCGGTCTGTTTCTGCTGGGGATGTTCGCGCCGCGCGTGGGCGGCACCGCCGCCGTTCTCGGATTGATTGTGAACTACGTGGTCTGTTTCACGCTCGCGTTCTGTCCGCTGCCGTGGAAGCCCCATCTCATGCTGTACGGCGTGGCCGGACTCATTGCGTGCCTGGTCACCGCATTGCTGGCGAGCCTGGTGTGGCCGAACCGCAAGCCCACGAATGGATGGGTGTGGACCAAGCGCGCGTAGTCGGTTGGGGAGCGCTGCTCGGTTTTTGGAACCACAGAGAGCACAGAGGACACAGAGGTTTTTGGAGGAGTGCAAGTCGCGGGTCGCGGGTCAACCTCTCTTATTGCGACCACTCAGTGGTCGCAATGGTGAGTGTAAAAGCATTGCTTTGTTGTTTCACGCGAAGACGCGAAGGTTGGAGGGCGAGTGCCGTTGGGGCGCGGCACTGGAGGGCGAGTGTCCCCACGAGCCGCCTTCCGCTGCGCGGAAGGGTGGTCTCTGGTCACCTCGCGGAGCGCCGGGAGGGGCAAGCGTCTGCTTGCCCGCGGACGAGCAGACGCTCGTCCCTCCCATCCTGCGGTCAGAAAAAAACTTCGTGCCCTTTGTGCCTTTGTATGAGATTGAATTGGGTTCCGCGTTAAAGGGAGAAACCACATGTTGAATCACAGGATTCTAGAGGCTTTCGCAAGGCTCTTTGCTTGCAGGTGTGGCACAGGCATCTTGCCCGTGTTTCATGGGCGGGACGCCCATGCCACGAGGCGCGGTCTCTGCATGCTGGCACTGGTGATGTTGGCCACACCGCTGCTGGCGCAGCGTCTCACGATTGACACCTTCACGCTACGTGCGCCCACGGACGGCGGGCGGCGGCTGGCGCTCGGCGAGACGTTTGAAGTGGGCCTGCGTGTAAAGAATCGCGATGCGGGCACGTTGACGTTTGTGCTCCGGACGGTCGAGCCCATCAAGCAAGAAGACGCGCCGCCTGTGTTGAGCCATTACGACGCGACACGCCGCTTCGCCTCAATGACCGAGACCAACCGGAGCGTGCAAATGATCGACGGCGGATCGCGTGACCATGATCCGGCACCCAACGCCTTCCGGCTGCGCGTGAGCACGGCCGACTGGAAGCCCGGCCACTACGAGTTGGGGTTGTTCGCGCACAACAGCACCGACAAGCGTCACGGCCAATATGAAGCCGTGTGCGCAAAATTCGCGGTCGTGGTGAAAGATGGTAACGTGCGGCTGATCGACCGCTGCAATCCTGCACAGACCCGCATCCGTAGCGCCGCGTTTCTGCCGGACGCAGTGCGTGCCGGCGACCCCACCGCGCTGACTGTGGTGCTGACCGCGACCAACATGATCGGCCTGAAGGCCACGACAGCGTTGCGCATGGCACCGGAAAACACACTGCCCGGTTTCCGTTACGATGAAACGGGCCGTAAAGCGTTCCTCGCCGAGCCCGGTTCAGAACTGGTACTGGATCAAGGCGCACTGGACACCGATCCGGCGCACGGCGCGATCCGCGTGCCGCTGCGAACCGACGGTTTGAAGCCGGGGCTCCACTTCGTTACGATCGAAGCGCACACCGATGAGGGGCGCCCCGATACGCGGCGCATCGCGTTGCGCATCAAGGACCCGGCCGACCGGCTGCGCATCACGGTCTCGGAACCGTGGGAAGCTTGCAAAGGCTCAAGCGCGGGACGTTTCACGCGCTTGCCGGACGGTACGCTGATTTATGGCGGACGCATCAGCAATGATCGCGGACGGACGTGGACCCGTCCAGAGAGCGGCGGCATTGTGGGCGGCTGCCCCGTGCTGCACGACGGGCGTGTGATCGCACTGGATTACAGTCTGCTGCCGATTGACGGGAGGCCGGGCGTCTACACAGGCACGCTGCGCAGCACCGTCGACGGTGGGAAAACCGTGATGCGTGAACCGGCCGAATGCCGCGTACCGTTGGCCAAAGCGGCGCGCGGTCACGCGCAACATCGCGGGCCACTCTGCACCGGATCATTCGTGCAACGGGCCGACGGCGTGCTGCTGGCCCTGATGATGGGTTGGTTCACAGGTGATGATGCCCTGTGTCCGCACGGGCATGGCCGTCCCTACTCGCGTTCGTACGTCTGTACCTCGAGCGACGGCGGTCGCGTGTGGGAGTATCTCGCAACGATCGGCTACGACACCATCGGCAGCGAGGGATACAACGAGGGCACGCTAGCGCTTCTGGACAATGGCGAAATCGTCGCCGTTCTGCGCACCGGCAACATGACCGACATCGCCTGTCAGGACAACCCCGTCATGGTCACGCGCAGCGCCGACGGCGGTCGGACCTGGAAGAAACCGTGGCGGACCGGAGTCAACGGGGCTTATCCGGTGGTCACCGCGCTGTCAGACGGACGGCTCGCGCTATCGGCCGGCCGTCCCGGCGCATATGTGCTGTTCAGTTCGGATCGCGGCGATACTTGGCACGACCTGACGCTGGTGGACCCAGGAGACC
>JAKJHA010000328.1 GCA_022704125.1 Verrucomicrobiota bacterium
GGCCATATATCGGAGATTGTCGCGTTTGACACGTCGCCCGATGAGGCTGTCCGCCGGAGTGTCCGAAGCTACCTCGCCCGCCGCCACAGTGTCGCGGGATACTTCCCGCCGCCCGGCCCCGAGGCCGTTCTGCAGGCCATGTCGCTCGGCCTGTATACGCACGCCCTTTTCTCCACGCAGTTGTTCATGAGATAAGTTACGAACGTCTCGTACCGGTTTTTATAGGTGAACTCGTCACTAACCACTCGCCACTTACTACTCATTACCTGTTACTTCTTACCCCGTGTGCTTGCTACGGCGCGTTACCGGCTGGCACGGGTGGTGCCGTGAGCCGTTCCTTGCGGTTTTGCAGCACGGTTTGAAGCTGGGCTTTGTTGATGCCGAAGTCCATGCGCACCGCACTGCCTTCACAGGTGATGCCGATCTGCGAGGCCAGTCCCACCGCTTCCGGCTCTTCGGCAGCGCGCAACATGGCGAGGGCACGGAGGCCCATCAACGCCTGATACACCTGTTGCGCCGTCTGTTCATCCGCCGCGGTGACCGCGAGCGCGGTCTTGAGGGTCTCAGCGTTCGGCGTTCCGATCCGCAAGCTGAGCGACTTGGCCTGACGTAAGGCCTGGGCGGTGGGCTGTGTACCCACGATATCCGCCAAGTCCGAAGCGTGAAGGGTCAGCACGTCGCCGGGCGAAGGCGTGAATGCCGCGCGCAAGGGCGTGTTGGCGGGAAGGCTGGGGCGGCGCGCGGCCAGCACATCAAGCGCTTTCACCAGCGGACCGGCTTGATCGGAAAAGAGCGCGAGCCCCGGCTTGGCAAATGCTGCGTGTTTCGTTTTTTTGTCGGCCTTATCGTGCCAACGCTGGATCACAGTGCCGTGATAGTTGGAAGTGGAATAGTCATCGGCTCCCGCAAGGATGGTCGTTAGGCGCTGCGCGTCAAATCGGCCATAGATATAGGCGACGCCGCCTTTTGATGCATCGCCGTCGCCTGCGATCACGATATGGTCGATATCCTTTTTCAGGTTCACGCCGAACATCGCTTCAATAGCCGCGAGTTTGCGCTCAGCCTCCTGACGCTTGTCGGCGTCGATCTGATCGCGCACAAAAGAGAACAGCGGCGAGGCCTGCACCGCTTTCAGATCCAGCATCAGTACCCAGTGGGTCTGGGCGGAGAAATCACGCGCTTCGATAGCGTGGAGTCGGCAGGCGCACGCCACCATCAGCGCGGCCGTGAATGCGAAAGCAGGTTTCATAGTCATGGTGAGTTCCTTTCAGAAATCAACGATGAACCGCACTTACGGTTTCAACGGCTTGATCTCCACTTTGCGGAAATCGACCGGGTGGCTTTCGGACTGAAGCGAGATACTGCCGCCCTCGATCAGCACATTACCGCCGTTCGCTTCAATCAAACGTTTGGCATCGTCGTCTTTCGGATCGTATTGCGGCTTGTCATATTGGAGGACCGTCACGCCGTCGATGCGGTGGATGATGGTCTGGCTGCCGCGCACTTCGACCTCCACGGTGACCCACTGATCGCCGTGATAGGTCTTCGATGTCGAGCTGAGTCCGTGAGGCGTGTAGAGTGCGCCGTCCCGCTCGACATTCGTGCCCGGTGTGCAGAGGTTGGCGGTTGTCCGGTTGCCGGAGCCGAGACCGCCGAGGAATTGGACCACAATCGAAACCGGGAAATCCTGATCTTTGCGCATCGACTCCGGCGACTGGCCGTGGACCATCACGCCGCTGTTGCGCTTGGCCCAGCCAGGACCGTCGGGCAGTTGCTCGCCGACAAAGCGGTATTCGATGCGCAGGATGTAGTTGGT
>JAKJHA010000086.1 GCA_022704125.1 Verrucomicrobiota bacterium
AATTTTGCACACTACTTGAACTCTTTCTGAAACCGCCAAGGCGCCCCTGCTTTTCATGAAGTTTCATGTGTTTCATGGTGCGAAAAAACATGTCAAACCTCGACTTCTCTTCCCCCATGTTCGCGACTTTTTATGCCGCCGATCACCAGCCGCATCAGTTCCTCGGTATGGCTGAACGGATAGGGGCGGACACCACTGCGCAGATATTCGATGAACGCCGCGAGTTGCGCCTTGAAAGACGAAAAGGTGTCCTTCGTCACGACCGTCACGTTACCTTCCGCGCCGCACAACGTCATCGCGCCGCCGTACACAATACCCTTGCCGCAGGCGATCACCACATCTGCGCCGCAACGGTGTTTCAAATGCACCACGTTGCGCTCCGCCGTGCCGGTGTTGCGTACCGACACGTAGCCCGGCCCCGTGATACTGAAAGCCGCTTCCAGTGCATGGATGCCATACGTCTCCCACTTTTTCGCCATGGGCATAGCGATAAAGTGCCACGCGCCCAACGGCGCGTTAGGGGCTTGGTACGGCGCGTATTCGGCGGCGTAGCGCGTGGAGCTGGATGACATGATCGCCGCGCCGTCCGCCACCCAGCGCTGGAACTGTTCCAGATCCGCCGTCGTATCGCAGAGCGGTTTGTCAATGAAGAGCGGCACGCCCGCTTCGACGAAGGGACGCGCGCGCCTCACATGTTCGCCACCGATGTCGGTTGCGATCAGTACGGCATCAACCGCGCCGATCATCGCTTCCGGCGTCTCTGCGATGTGCGGGATGAGCGACAATGCCGCCACATGCTCCGCATCGCTGCGCGCATCGCAGAACACATGCGTGACACGTGCACCTGCGATTCCGAACGCCTCAGGCGGCTGGAGGTTCAGATAACCCGGAATGCCCGGGAAGGGGCACTCCGCCGTCATGCGCACGCGGTCATAACCGTTCAAAATCGCGCTCCACGAATAGGGGTGTCCGTTGCCCTCGGTCATCCCGATCACACCCAGCCGGATGTTATCCGCGTCTTTTACCATGACTCAATTCCTAATTAATCGTTTGTTTTACTCTCACGATTGCGAGCCACTGCGTGGTCGCAATAAGAGAGGTTGACTCGCGACCCGCGACTTGCGACTTGCGGTATGCCCTGTCCCCAAAAATCTCTGCGTCTCTGCGCCTCTGCGTTAAAAAAGCGATCCCGATCCCGATAGCGATCCCGACAACTCCTAAATCCTAACTCCTACATCCTAAATCCGCGTGCCGCGCGCAGCGCGGCCGCCTTTCCAGATCAACCCCTCGATTCCGGTCTTCTTGTTGGGGAACATGAGGCTTACCGCCAGCGCGACCACCAAGCAGGTGAGGATGCCGATCGCGCCATAGAGAAGCAGGTGCGGTTTCCAAGAGAGGGGCGCCCTGTCCAGCCCGATACAGACCACGTAATTCGCCACCAGCCCGCATAGCGCGGCGGTCGCGCCGACACGCGGTGCGAAGATACCCAGCATGAAGAGGCAGGCCAGACCGCTGGTCAGGATGCCGATAAATTTCAGGAACTGGTCATAGACCGCGCGGATGTCGGCATTGGCCAGAATCAATGCACCCGCCATGCCGGCCAGACCGACCAACACGGTGCAGACCTGTGCAATGCGCACCTGCGCACGGTCGCTGGTGGGGTTGCGCCGCAAGCGTACGAACCAATCGCCGGTGATCGTCGTCGCCGATGAGTTCAGGTTGGCCGCCAGCGTGGTGATTGTCGCGGCGAAGAGCCCGGCCAGCACGATGCCGGCCACGCCGACCGGTAACTCGTGGGTCATGAACATCGGCAGGATGGAGTCCGCCTTGGGCATGGTCACCGCGAGGCGTTGGGGATGCGAGCGGTAATAGGTGAACAATGCGGTACCGATGCCGAAGAAGATCAATCCGCTGGCGATGCTCATCGGCACATTGAGCCAGAGGCTGCGGCCGGCCGCCCGCTCGTCGTGGGTTGTCATGTAGCGCTGGATGATGCATTGGTCGCTGGTGTAGGAGATCAGGCACTCTGCAAATCCCCCGATCAGCACGACCCAGATCACCGGACGCGAGAAGTCGAATGCAGCATCGAGCATGCGCAACTTGCCGGCCCCGGCGGCTGTCGTGACCATGCCCGCGATGCCGCCGTCGGTGCCGAATATCAGCGACCCAAGGATCAGCAATGCACCGCCCAGTAGCACCGCTCCCTGCACCACGTCACTCCAGATCACTGCCTCAATGCCGCCGACCGCGCAGTACACGATGGTCAGCAGGCAGACCACCACGATGCACATATTGATATCAGCGCCGGTCGCAGCGGCGACCGCCAACGCGGGCAGATAGGCCACGACTGCCACACGCGCCACCATGAACAGGTTGAAAGCCAGACTCGCGAAGAGGCGGCAGGCGAGGTTGAAACGCAGTTCGAGATACTCGTAGGCGCAAGTGAGATTCAGTTTGCGGAAGAACGGCAGATAACAGCCGATCACCAACGGCGGGATTAAAATGATGCCGAGCGTTTTGGGAGCATAGCACCAGTTCGACATATAGGCCAATGCCGGTATCGCCAAAAACGTGATCGAGCTGAACATCGCCGCAAAGATGCTGATGCCCGCCGCCCACCACGGAATGCGTCCGCCGCCCTTGAAGTAGTCGTCAGCGCTCTTCTTCTTGCGCATAAACCACCAGCCCATCACGGCCAGCCCAAGGAAGTACCCGCCCATGACCGCCCAGTTGACGGGATGGAATTTATGGCGATTGACAAATCGTCCGACCGTACACAGCGGTGTACGAATACCCGGCTGCACCTCACCCGATGCCAACAGGATGTTTCCGTCTGCAAGTTTGATCGCCGATCCCGCTACAGTCGGCGCGAACGGCACTTCGCCCAGTTCAAACCAGCGGTCGGTCACGGTGTGGTAGGCCAGTACGTTACGATTCCAAGTCGTCGGTACGGTGGATTGATAGGCGATGCGTTGCGCCTCGCGCGCCGTGCCGGTGAGCGACGCCATTTTGCGCTGGTGCGTGTCGAAATACGCGGCGTCCAATCCACCGAAGAAGAGGACGTGCTGATCGCCGACTGTCACGCACTTCGCGCCGATCAGTGGCCATGCCGCCGGGGATGCGTCCGCCTTCTTCGTGATGGGCGCTGCGATCGGTTGCCAGACGCCGGTGGTATCAGGCTGCGCCAGATTGTACGCATAGCCGTCCGTCAGCGCCACCCATCCGCCGTCCGCGTGTTTGGCATAGCCGCCGACCACAAACAGGTACGTCAATTTCTGGTCGCCGTTTTGCACAAAGGCCTGCGCCTGCATGCGTCCCTTGACGCCCGGCAGCGGCGGCAACGCACGCCAGCCTTTTTCCGGCGCATCGAGATCCAGCCGCCACACGTCGCTGGAGAGCGTATCGCTCCCTTCGCCGCCCGCCACAAACACCAAGGCATTACGCGCCGCCGCCGCGCCCAACCGCATGGGGCAGGGGAAGTCCGGCAGTGCCTGTTCTACTGCTTGCCCGCGTACGTCATCCCAAGTCAGCAGAAACGCGCGCGCGGAGTTGCCATCGTCCGCCGCGCCACCGACGCATGCGATGCCCTTGCTCGTCGTGGCCGACACGCCCTCCGCCGCTGGCCGCGAAAGCTGTCCGGCGGCCACCCAGTTTGTTGTGCCTGCGGGCAGCGCGAAAATATCGGCGTAATACCGCTTTGGACCGCCTTTTACCAGCGGCGTCTCTGGAAAATTTGACCCGCCTGCCAGCAGGGCCACGCCCCCGTGTTCCCCGTAAAACGGCGCGCCGACGCCGATCGCCGGACGCCCGTCAGGACGTGGCGGCAGGGAGAACCCCTCCGACCACTCCAAGACCACCGGTGGTGCACCGATGGCACTCCCTATGGCGAGAAACGACAGAACGCCCGCGATTTTCACCGCGCCAGACATCCAAACAGTTTTTCCTGACATATCCCCTCTAACCTCAAATAAGCGTGATTGAGATAGCTTAGCAGTTTCTGCTCTGACAAACGTTCACAATATCACAATCGGTTTATTGTGGCATTATTGCATTGGTGCGGTGTCGGCATCGTCTTTTTTTATCCACAGATTTACACAGATTACGCAGATTTTTCCGAAAAGGAATTTTAATCTGTGGCGACTCTTGCCAAGCCCCTCGTGGCATGGGCGTCCCGCCCATGAAACACGGGCAAGATGTCCGTGCCACACCTGCAAGCAAGGGGTTTTGCAAGAGCCTTTGTAGATAGAACGACAACTCCCAAAATCCTAACTCCCAACTCCTAACTCCTAAATCCTAACTGCCGGCCACTAGCCGCTCCACTATCGAAGTGCAATACTGCGACAGCCCCACCACATCCGCGCCGACGGAAAGAAAACGGTATCCCATGTCCACCAGCTCGTCGATCTGCGCAACCCCGCCCACCGTGCCTGCGAACTTGCCGTGTGCGAGTGCTGCCTCCGCCACGCGCCGCCGCGTTTCCAGCAGCTTCGGATGCGTCCACTCGCCCGGTGCGCCGATCCCGTGGCTGAAATCGCCCGGCCCGAAAAAGAGCATGTCGATGCCGTCCAACGCCGCGATCGCGTCGAGATCATCCAGCGGCTCCGGGTCTTCGATCTGGACGATGACCATCCGTTGCGCGTTTGCCTGCTGGAGGTAATCGGTGAATCCTATTCTGCAATATGCGCCATCTGCATTTCCGCCATCGACCGGTCGCCGCCCGACCGGATGAAAGCGGGTCATGCGCACCACGTTCTGCGCATCGGCGAGGCTCATGATGTGCGGCACCATGATGCCGGCCGCATCCAATTCCAGTGGCCGGATATAATCACTGTAGCTGCCGCGCGGCACGCGCACGATCACATCGGTGTTATGTGCCTTGGCGGCCCAGATGATCTTCTCGACCGTCGACAGGTCGTTCGGCACATGTTCCCGATCCGTCCACAGGCAGTCGAAGCCCGCCATCGCAGCAATTTCGGCCGCGCGCGCATCGGCCAGATTCAATTTGAAACAACTCGCGACACCACCCGAACGTAGCTTCGCCAACGTCCGGCTGGGACGCATTTCCAATTTGCTCATTTTTCTTTTCTTTCCTTTAGAGGCTCTTGTAAAACCCGTTACGTGCAGGTGTGGCACGGGCATCTTGCCCGTGTTTCATGGGCGGGACGCCCATGCCACGAGGTTTTTTACAAGAGTCTCCTCTAATCAGTCTCAAATTCTAACATCATTCGCCGCGTGTGTCAGGGTACCGGTTTCTCTAGTGTCAACCACTCGATCCCCTGCGGTGTCGCACGGAAACGTTTGGCGCGGATGCTCGATCCGTGCCCCTCTTCGTAGTACACGATCAAGATCGAACCGTCTTTCAGCGTCACCATGCTGGGGTACGCGCCGCCGACCGAATCGACCAGTACGTTATCGCTCCAAGTTTTGCACTCATCCAGACTGTAGTGCAGGCTCGTGGCCGGCAAGCGGTGTGCCATCAAGATGATGTCACCCGGCGCGCGGTGCAGGTAGTGGCAATGTCCGGGGAAGCCGAACAACTCAGCCGTCGTCCAACTTTTTCCGCCGTCTTTGCTGATCGACCAGCCGGAGTGCTTTTGACCGCGTAACGCGGCAAACAGCGATCCGTCTTTCAGTTCGATCACATCGGTCTCCGCCTCATACCGCAAGCCGCCAGTCGGGATATCGATCGGCGATGACCATGTTGCGCCACCGTCTGTGCTGAACGTCACCGCGCCGCAGGCCACAGAAGCCTCCTGCTTGTACAGACCCAGCGCGAGCCGTCCGTCAGCCAGTTCCCGGATCGGGGACGAACAGTAATACCCCTTGGCGATCTGACGCGGCTCCTGTTCCCATGTCTTGCCGCCGTCCGTGCTGGTCACGATGAAAGAGCCCAAGCCGTCGTAACCCTTGGACCCGTCCGGTTTGGGTTTCAACGTAAAAAAGACACAGGCGATCCGGCCATCCTTCAATTGCGTGACCGAGGGATCACGGTCGTCGTACGGTCCGTCGAAGAGGACAAACGGTTCAGACCACGTCCTGCCCTCGTCCGCAGAGTAACAGCCACTGATCCTGCCGCCTTTCGGCAGAGCGTCGTTGGGCATGGCCACGTGGCCGTAGCCGGCATAAAACACCGCCAGTAGCCGTCCATCTGCAAGCCGACACACATCTGGGAAAGCTTCGTAGCCTCCCGCACCCGCATCGGTGCAAACGTGTATCCAGTTTTTCGCGTCCGCGATCTTCCGCCAAGGTGTTGCCAACTCGGTGCGCTCCCCCTGTACCGTGATGTCGCGCAGGTGCGCAATGGTTTGGCTCGCGTAGAAGCCGATCCGCCCGGGCTTGCCGGCGCACTCCGCGTCATATAGCAACGCATCGTTGAAGAAAACGCGCACGCGCGTTTCCTTGCGCTCGACACGCGCGGTGTACCAGGTATCGGGGACCTGCGGCTTGCCAATTCGCTTGACCTCCTGCCAGGGCGTCGCGTTGTCTCCGCGGCATAGGATTGCCGAACGGGAATCAAAGTGGACATACGTTGACGTCGCTGAATCAGTTGAGCCCAGCACGAACCCCACTGCCATCACGCCCGCGTTTTTCTCCACGCGGTACGATGCCGATAGCGTGACGTCACCGAACGCGGGTGCCTTTAAAAATGCGTGGCACGGCTCTTGACGGCCGTCGAGCCGCAACTCGCCGTCAGCCACGCTCGCGCGTTTGTCCATGAACTCCCAGGCTGCCGCCGCCGCAGCACCGCCCAGATCCGGAACGATCCGGCACTCTTCCGCCCCGCACCAGACAGCCGCAAGCACGCATGCGCTCAGCGCGCATAAGCGCAGTCCATGCGTTTTGTGCGGCGCACAGTCAGGAGTGCGGGCACTCCCGACTTGTTCTCCTCCCTTTCGCCGGAAACGCATGGTCCTCTTACTCCAACCAGCCAATCGGATTTGTCTACCCATGATATACCTCGATTTCACACAAAACAAGGAAGCGCTTGCCGATATCCGAACCGCGCATCATCGTATCCCAAACAACGTGCCTTGCGGACCTTTCGGGCCGACCACCTTCAGCACGCCGGTTCCTGTGAAGGTCCCGTCCATCACCCTGTCGACTTCGCCCAGCGACTGCGAAGAGCCGTAGCGCGTACCGCGTCCCGGCCACTCGAAGCCGTTGATCACCAAGTGCCCGACCTCGACCTCGCCCTCGAAGTCCAGATTGACCGTGCCACCCGACGTCACCTTCAGGAACATGTTGGTGTTGAGTACCGCGCCGCTCCGCCGCAGATCCAGCAGGGCATCCGCGCCCACCAGCAGATTTGTGCATTCCATCAAGCATCCGGCATCGGCGATAACGCAGGAACCCTCTTGGAGCGCGGCCGTACCCGTGAAGGCGTTGGTGTTCGACAGATAGAGCGCACCTTCGCCCTCCTTGATGAACCCGCCGCTGCCGCTTGAGGGTGCCGCAACCGACAACTGCACGGTTCTGCCGGCCGCAGAGGCGAAGGTCATGTCGCCGTTCTCGCCGGTGAATACAATCGGTGAACGGAAGACGAGCCAGCTTGATTCTTTCGGTTCAATCTGGCCGCCGCCTAAACGGAAGAGTGCGAGTGCGCCCATCGCTGCATGTGTCGTACCGAGCTTGAACAGTCCGCCGCTTAGGTTGATCTCGCCCTGCGTCCCGGCAAGGCGTTCGATATCCGCCACGCCGCCCGACTGGTTAAAGATACCGTAATGGCCACTGAGAACCGGCCCGCTCTTACCGAGGTGCAGTTCGTTGGTAACGGTCAGCGTACCACGGACCAGATTATAGGTGCCGGTCCCTATGGCATCTGTGTAGGCGGCGGTGTGTCCTAACGCGATGCGTACCCCCCAGTTGATGCCGGGTGTCACCGTGCCACCATTCTGCGTGAAGATGCCGGGACCGGGGTCTGACGCCAATCGATTGAGCGCTGTGATGAAACAGGTGCCGCTGAGCGACGCGTTGGGAGTGTCAGCCACGATGAATTCGGGCGTCTCGATATCGTCGTGACGCGACGGTTTGCCGACAGAGATTAACACGTTGCTCATCGGCCCTTCGGTGATCACCTTTCCGCCGTCGACACACAAGTAGATGGCCGAGACCGGGGTGACCAGCGAGGGTAGGGTGTAAGTGCTCCGGCGCAGGATCAGCGTGCCCTCACCGCGTTTGTACACCGAGCCCATGATGCAGAGGTCGTGATCGAGTACCAGCGTTTCGCCAGCCGCGACCTCCAGTACGCCGTCGTTCGCCAAATAGAGCGTGCTGACCATTGCCTGTGAAGACGCATTGGTCACAATCGCTCCCGTAACGCCCGAGGCCAGCACCAACTGCCGGTTGGTGACCGCCACGAGATCCAGCACCACGGTGGCGACCGGTGCCTCGTTCGAGACGGCTGCCGATAAGTCGGCCGTCAGAAGAGGGCTGTTCGGCAGAACATTGGCTACCCAGTTCGCGGCCGTGCTCCAGAGTCCGTCGCCGCCCGCGCCGGTCCACTGTCCGGGCTCGGCGCCCACGATCAGCATACCATCGCCTGTCAGCGTCGTACAGTTTGCCGCTGTGTAAACACCTGCCGGCCACTCTGTGCCGGCCACGAAGAAGCGTTCGGCGGTGATCATCACGCCGGACGCGAGTGTGACCGTCCCGTTGGTCACAGCCAGTGTT